>NZ_JBPGXG010000220.1:0-4063 GCF_056755255.1 Monashia sp. HAY1-5C
TCCGTCGTCGGCAGCGTCAGATGTGTATAAGAGACAGGGCCTGGGCCGTCCGGCACCAGCACCGGTCAGCCGTGGCGCAGGCCGGCGAGGACGACCTCGAGGCCGACCTCGAAGGCCTTGGCGACGGCCGCGGCGTCGCGTGCCCGGAAGTCGGGGTCGAGGTCGAGGGCGATGCGCTGGTTGTGCTCGGTGGTCACCGACCCGAGGACGTGGTGCAGCACGACCTCGGCGACGGCCTCGCGGTCGCGGCGTGACACCCCCGCGCGGCCGACGAGCCGCACGAGGTCCTCGACGGGACGCAGCGATCGCGGGTCGACCGCGTGCGCCAGCGCCACGACGTCGGCACCGTCGGGCACGTGCCGCACCGCCTCGCGCAGGGCGTGCGCGTGCGCGGCGAGCGCCTCCTGCGGCGGTCGCTGCGGGTCGGGCTCGGGGATGGCCGCGAGCAGCCGCCCCGCGACCTCGACGAGCAGCTCCTGCTTGTTCGCGACGTGCCAGTACAGGGCACCGGGCTGCACGTCGAGCTCGCGCGCGAGGCGCCGCATCGTGAGGTCGGCCAGGCCGTACCGCCGCAGGATGTCGACGGCGGTCGACACGACCTGGTCCCGGCTCAGCGCCACGTCCGCCCCCTCCCCTGCTGCTCACCGACGGACGCGCCGCGTGACCTGGGTCGCGCGTCCACCGCGTTGACACCCGAGCGTAGCGACTCGGCATACTGAACGCCGTTCAAGTTGAACACCGTTCAGTGCCGAGCGCAAGGAGCCCGCATGACCCGCCGATTCGACGACCTGGCCGACGCCGTCCTGTCCGGCGCCCCGGGCACCGCCGAGGACGCCCTCGACGTCCTGCGGTCGAGCGACGAGGAGCTCCTCGACGTCGTCGCGGCCGCGGCCCGCCTGCGCCGCAAGCACTTCGGCAACACGGTGAAGGTCAACTACCTCGTCAACCTCAAGTCCGGGCTGTGCCCCGAGGACTGCCACTACTGCTCGCAGCGACTCGGCTCGACGGCCGACATCCTGCGCTACACGTGGCTGAAGAGCGACGAGGCGATCGAGCAGGCCCGCGCCGGCCTCCGGGGCGGCGCGACGCGCGTCTGCATGGTCAGCAGCGGGCGCGGCCCGACCGACCGCGACGTCGACCGCGTCGCCGGCATGGTCGGGGCCCTCAAGGCCGAGCACCCCGACGTCGAGGTGTGCGCCTGCCTCGGCCTGCTCAGGGACGGTCAGGCCGAGCGCCTGCGCGCCGCCGGCGTCGACGCCTACAACCACAACATCAACACGGCCGAGTCACACCACGACTCCATCGTCACGAGCCACACCTACGCCGACCGCGTCGAGACCGTCGGCCGGGCGCAGGCCGCGGGCCTGTCGGCGTGCTCGGGACTCATCGCCGGGCTCGGCGAGTCCGACGAGCAGCTCGTCGAGGCGCTGCTCGCGCTGCGCGACCTCGGCTCGGACTCGATCCCCGTCAACTTCCTCATGCCCTTCGACGGCACCCCGCTCGAGGGAACGTGGGAGCTGACGCCGGCCCGCTGCGTCCGCATCCTCGCCGCCGCCCGCTTCGTGTGCCCCGACCGCGAGGTCCGCGTCGCGGGTGGTCGCGAGATGCACCTGCGCTCCCTCCAGGCCCTCGCCCTGCACGTCGCGAACTCCATCTTCCTCGGCGACTACCTCACCTCGGAGGGACAGGCGGCCGAGGCAGACCTGGAGCTGATCCGCGACAACGGCTTCGTCGTCCTCGGTGCGGAACCCGCTGCGCCGCAGGGCGCTCCGGGCCCGGCAACCACGCCGTCACACGACCCGGTCAAGCGGCGTCGCGGCGCCGGCACGGCCGCCAGCCCCAATGCGTGAGGCCGCCGACGTGCTCGCGCACGGGCCCAGCTCGGCGGACACGAGCGTCGTCGGGCGCGACCGGGGGCTCGTCTGGCATCCGTACGCGCCTCTCGACGGGGCCCCGCCCTACGCCGTGACCGCAGCCCACGGCGTGCGGCTCGACCTCACCGCGCCCGACGGCACCCGGTTCGAGGCCGTCGACGGCATGGCGTCGTGGTGGTGCGCGGTGCACGGGTACCGCCACCCCGCCCTCGACGCGGCGGCGCACGCACAGGTGGACCGGTTCAGCCATGTCATGTTCGGCGGCCTGACCCACGAGCCGGCGGTGACGCTGGCCGAGCGGCTGACCGCCCTGGCGCCGGGCCCCATGGCGCACGTGTTCTTCGCCGACTCCGGCTCGGTGTCGGTCGAGGTGGCCCTCAAGCTGTCGCTGCAGTACCAGGCCGGGTCGGGCCGGCCGGGCCGACAGCGGTTCCTCACGGTCCGCGGCGGCTACCACGGCGACACCTTCGCGGCGATGAGCGTCTGCGACCCCGTCGACGGCATGCACTCGGCCTTTCCCGGCGTCCTCGCCCGGCACGTGTTCGCCCCGCGCCCACCTGCGGCCCGCCACGACCCGGTCGCCGACGCGTGGCAGACCGATACGGCCGCCCTCGAGGCCTGGGCGGCACGGCTGCGCGACCTGGCCCGGCGCCACGCCGACGAGCTCGCGGCCGTCGTCGTCGAGCCGGTCCTGCAGGGAGCCGGGGGCATGCACGTCTACGACCCGCGGTGCCTGCACATCCTGCGCGAGGTGGCCGACGAGCACGACCTGCTGCTCGTCGCCGACGAGATCGCGACCGGGTTCGGCCGCACCGGGCGGCTGTTCGCCTCGGAGTGGGCGGGTGTCGCACCGGACGTGATCTGCGTCGGCAAGGCCCTCACCGGCGGTTACCTCACCCTCGCGGCCGTCCTCATGACCGAAGCGGTCGGCGCCACGATCACCCGGTCGCAGTTCCGGGCCCTGCTGCACGGACCGACCTTCATGGCCAACCCCCTGGCCTGCGCCGTGGCCGCCGCCTCCCTCGACCTCGTCGAGGACACGTGGCACCGCGCCGTACCGCGCATCGAGCGTCGCCTGGCCGAGGGGCTGGACCCGGCGTCGGGCCTGGCCTCGGTCCGCGACGTGCGCACGCTCGGGGCGGTCGGCGTCGTCCAGCTCGACGAGCCGGTCGACGTGCCCGCGGTGACCCGTGCCGCGCTCGAGCGTGGGGCCTGGGTGCGCCCGTTCCGCGACCTCGTCTACACGATGCCTCCCTACGTGTGCTCGGACGAGGACGTCGACACCATCACGCGGGCCGTCGTCGGCGCCGTCGCGCAGGTGCACGGATGAGCGCCTGGGACGCGTGGCTGCACGAGCGCGCACGCCGGCGCGAGGAGCGCGGGACGGTCCGGTTCGACAGCGTGCTTCGCGTCGGCGGGCGGCACCCTGCCGAGCCCGAGCCGCTCGACCTCGCCTCCAACGACTACCTCGGCCTCTCGCGGGACGACCGCGTGGTGGCCGCCGCCCACGAGGCCATCGACCGGTACGGCGCCTCGGCCACCGCCAGCCGGCTCGTCACCGGCACCCTGCCGGTGCATCGCGAGCTGGAGGGTGCGCTCTGCCGCCTCACCGGGCAGCGGAGCGCCCTCGTCTTCTCGACCGGGTACGCCGCCAACCTCGGCGCCCTGACCGCGCTGTCCGGACGCGGCGCCGAGATCCTGCTCGACGCCCACGCCCACGCGTCGCTGCACGATGCCGCCCGCATGGCCCGCGTCCCCTACACGACCTTCGCGCACAACGACCCCGCCGACCTCGACGCCCGACTGGACGAGCGCGCCGGCCGGCGCGTCGTCGTCGCGGTGGAGTCGGTGTACTCGGTACTGGGCGACGCCGCTGCCCTGCCCGACCTGCATGCCGTGTGCCGCCGCCACGACGCCCTCCTCGTCGTCGACGAGGCCCATGGCATCGGCGTCGCGGGCGGGGGGCGCGGCCTCGTCGCGGCGCTCGGGATGGCCGGGGCCGACCACCTCGTCGTGACGCTGACCCTGTCCAAGGCGCTCGGCTCCCAGGGCGGTGCGGTGCTCGGCCCGGTCGCCCTGCGGGAGCACCTGGTCAACACCGCGCGGCCCTTCATCTTCGACACCGGCCTGGCCCCGGCCGCGGTCGTCACCGCTGTCTCTTATACACATCTGACGCTGCCGACGACGGA
>NZ_JBPGXG010000221.1:0-3918 GCF_056755255.1 Monashia sp. HAY1-5C
TCCGTCGTCGGCAGCGTCAGATGTGTATAAGAGACAGCCGTAGGCGTCGGCGAGCCGCTCGAGGAACCGCGTCGTCGACAGCGCGTACTCCTGGGTGCCGACGGTCTCGATGACGTACGTCGCGAGCATCGAGCCGAGCTCGGCGCAGTGGCGGACCGACAGGCCTGCGGAGAGGCCGGTGAGGTAGCCGGCCCGGAAGGCGTCGCCGACGCCGGTGGGGTCGGCCTTGCGGACCTCGCGGGCGATGCCGACCTCGACGGGCTCCTCACCACGGACGCGCACGGTGACGCCGTCCTTGCCGCGGGTCTTGACCTGCACCCGGACGCGCTCGGCGAGCTCGTCCTCGCTCCAGCCGGTCTTCTGGCAGGCCAGGTGGCTCTCGTACTCGTTCGTGAACAGGTAGTCCGCGCCGTCGACGAGGCGGGCGATGGTCGGCCCGTCGCAGAAGGCCAGCTGCTGGCTCGGGTCGGCCGCGAAGGGGATGCCGCGGCTGCGGCACTCGTCGGTGTGGCGCAGCATCGCCTCCGGGTCGTTGGCGCCGACGACGACGAGGTCGAGGCCCCCGACCCGCTGGGCCACCGGGGCCAGCTCGATGTCGCGCGCCTCGGACATCGCACCGGCGTAGAAGGTGGCGATCTGGGCCATGTCGCGGTCGGTCGTGCAGATGAAGCGGGCCGTGTGCTGGGACTCGGAGTAGTGCACCGACGCGCAGTCGACGCCGTGCCGCTCGAGCCAGGACCGGTAGTCCGTGAAGTCCTCGCCGACCGCTCCGACGAGGATCGGGCTCTGGCCGAGGTTGGCCATCCCGAAGGCGATGTTCGCAGCGACCCCGCCCCGCCGTACCTGTAGGTCCTGGGTGAGGAAGGACAGTGAGATCTTGTCGAGCTGCTCGACGACGAGGGAGTCGGCGAACAGGCCGTCGAAGGTCATGAGGTGGTCGGTGGCGATGGAACCGGTGATGGCGATCTGCACACGGAGAACCTAGCGCGAACGGCGTCGACCGGGGTGGCGCACACCTACCCGCCGGTACGGGGTGTGCGGGCGGCTGCGGCGGAACTAGCGTTGGTGCATGGACACGGCGCTGGAGTTCCCCTCCCCCAGGGACGAGCTCGACTCGGGCAGCGTCTCCGAGCTCGTGATGGACTGTCGGGACCTCGACCTCCCTCACACCGCTCCGCGGGCCTGGCAGCCCCGGCACGTCGACATCGACGTGCCGGACGACGCGGCGCGGTTCACCCGGGGTCTCGGCGACTACGGCAGCTGACCGACTGACGTGGCCGGCGTCGGACATCGCGAAGGGCCCGACCGTTGCGGTCGGGCCCTTCGTCGGCTCAGCTGAAGGAGTCGCCGCAGGCGCAGCTGCTGCCCGCGTTCGGGTTGTCGATGGTGAAGCCCTGCTTCTCGATCGTGTCGGCGAAGTCGATCGTCGCGCCCTCGAGGTACGGGCTGCTCATCCGGTCGACGACGACCTCGACACCGTCGAAGTCGCGCACGAGGTCACCGTCGAGGGTGCGCTCGTCGAAGTAGAGCTGGTAGATCAGGCCGGAGCAACCGCCGGGCTGGACGCCCACACGGAGGCGGAGGTCGTCGCGACCCTCCTGCTCGAGGAGGCTCTTGACCTTGGTCGCGGCGACGTCCGTGAGGACGACACCGTGGGCGGGGGCCTCGGTCTGGGCCTCGGCGGGAGAAGCGTTCGTCTCGACACTCATGTGCTGGTCCTTCGCGTCGTGGTGCACGGGTCAGGAGTCTCAACCCGTGGCGCGCCGGAAGTGTTCCCGGCCCTTCAAGGATACGTCGACGCGGCGTGGGCACGTGCAGACCTCACGGCCCTCCCCCACGGCCGGCCCACGATGCGGACACTCGGGACCACGTCGTGAGCCGGGAGCGGACCGGCAGCGGCGCGCGGTCCGGGGTCTCACCGCACGGGGTCTCACCGCACGGGGTCTCACCGCACGGGGTCTCACCGCCCGGGGGACCACGTCCGCGCGACCCGCGCGACCCGGTCGGCGAGCCGGGCCGCCGGGTCGGCGAGGGAGGCGGCGACGTCTCCGGGTCGCTCGGCGACCGGGTACACCCCCGACAGGCCGGCCGCCATCGCCTCACGACGTCCGACGAGCGCCTGCCCGGGCACGGCGACCGCCGGGATGCCGACCGACGCGGCCGCCTCGGCCACACCGACGACGACCTTGCCGCGCAGCGACTGCCAGTCGAAGCAGCCCTCCCCGGTCACGACGAGGTCGGCACCCCGGACGAGACCGCCGAAGCCGACGGCCTCGAGGACCGCGCCGACCCCCGACGTCCGACGCGCGCCGAGGAGGAGGAGGGCGTACCCGAGGCCGCCCGCCGCGCCCGCTCCGGGCTCGCGCTCCGGGCGCATCGCCGTCCCCGTGAGCAGGTCGTGCGCCGGAGGACGGACCCGGGCGACGACGCTCGCGAAGTGGCCGAGGGCGTTCTCCAAGCGCTGGGCGTCCTCCTCGGTGGCGCCCTTCTGCGGCGCGAAGACGGCACTTGCCCCCTTGAGCCCGAGCAGCGGCGAGTCGACGTCGCTCGCCACGACGATCTCGATGCCGCGCAGGCGCCCGCGGGCCGCGTCGAGGCCGGCGACGTCGTCCGCGTCGGTGGCCGACAGCTCGAGCCCGCCCCGCGCCAGGCGCTTACGAGGCCCGACGCCGAGCGCGGCGAGCAGGCCTGCGCCGGCGTCGTTCGTGCCCGAGCCGCCGAGCCCGACGACGACGCGTCGCGCCCCGGCCTCGAGGGCAGCGAGCACGAGAGTGCCGACGCCGAAGGACGTCGTCCGCGTCGGGTCGCGTTCGTCCGCGCCGAGCAGGTGCAGGCCGGCGGCCTGGGCCGACTCGACGTAGGCCGTGCGGCCGGCCGGCCCGTCGACGAGCAGGACCGATCCCGGCACCTCGCGCCCGAGCGGGTCGGTCGTGACGACGCCGAGCACCTGCCCCACCAGGGAGGCGGCGAGGACGTCGACGAACCCGGTGCCGCCGTCCGACAGCGGCACGAGCGTCAGGGCGTCGTGCGGGGCGCTGCGCGACCAGCCGTCGGCCATGGCGGCCGCGGCCTGCCGGGCGGTCAGCGTGCCGGTGTAGCAGTCGGGTGCGAGGATGACGTGCACGCGTCGCATCCTCCCACCCGGGTGCTACCGGTCTCGTCGCGGCAGGAACAGGCCGGCGTCGCCGAACTCGTGCCAGCCGTACCGGTGCGCGACCGCCTCGTCGTAGGCCGCCTGGGTCAGGGCCGCACCCGCGACCGACTCGACGAGCAGCAGGTGGGAGGCCTCCGGGTCGTGCCAGCCGCTGACGAGCCCGCCGACGACGCGCACCGGCCGGTCCGGTCCGATGACGAGGTCGGTCCAGCCCTCGGCGGCGCGGACGGTACCGCCCGCACCGGTGGCCGACTCGAGCGCGCGGGTGGCCGTCGTGCCCACGGCCACGACGCGACCGCCGTGCGAGACGACGTGGTTGACGAGGTCGGCGGTCCGGGCGGGCACCGAGAACCACTCGGGCTGCGGCGCCTCGCCGGCCTCCTGCGACGACACCCCGGTGTGGAGCAGGACCGGTGCGACGAGGACGCCCGCGGTGACGAGGCGCGTCACGAGCTCGGCCGTGAAGGGCCGCCCGGCGCTCGCCATCTCGGCGCTGCCCGGGACGCTCCCGAAGACGGTCTGGTACGCGGCGAGCGGGTAGCGGTGGTCGAGGTACCCGTAGGCGATGGGCCGGCCGACGCGGTCCAGGCCGGTGAGGAGCTCAGGCACGTCGTGAGCCGCCGTCGGGCCGTCGGGGGCGATGACCGTGGCGCGCCAGAGCCGGTTTCCCACCCCCGTCGGTGACGACCCCTCGTGCGGGTAGGGCGCGTCGAGGTGCAGCCTCGCCCGCACGACCGCCGGGCCGGCGGCCCCCGAGCCGGAGC
>NZ_JBPGXG010000222.1:0-3785 GCF_056755255.1 Monashia sp. HAY1-5C
TCCGTCGTCGGCAGCGTCAGATGTGTATAAGAGACAGCGCGGCCGCCTCGCCGGCAGCGACGGGGAGGTCGTCACCCTCACCGTCCTCGGCACCACCGACCTGCACGGCAACGTCTTCAACTGGGACTACTTCAACAACCGCGAGTACGACGACAAGACGCACAACGACATCGGCATCGCCAAGGCGTCCTCGGTCATCAAGATGCGCCGCGCCGACCTCGGCGCCGCCTCGACGCTGACCCTCGACGCCGGTGACACGATCCAGGGGACGCCCCTCGCGTACTACTACGCCAAGATCGACCCGATCACGGGCGGCGCCACCCACCCGATGGCCGCCGCGATGAACCAGGTCGGCTACGACGCCGCCGCGCTCGGCAACCACGAGTTCAACTACGGCATCGACACCTTGCGCGCCTTCGAGAAGCAGCTGAACTTCCCGCTCCTGTCGGCCAACACCGTCGACTGGGACACCGGCGCGCCCGCCTTCAAGCCGTGGGTCATCAGGACCGTCAAGTTCGAGGACCGCAAGCCGATCAAGGTCGGCATCCTCGGCCTCGTCACCCCGGGCGTCGCGATCTGGGACAAGGCCAACGTCGACGGCAAGCTGAAGTTCCCCGGCATCATCGAGCAGGCCAAGGTCTTCGTGCCCCGCCTCAAGGCGGCCGGCGCCGACGTCGTCATCGTGTCGTGCCACTCCGGCACCAACGGCAAGTCCTCGTGGGGTGACGCGCTGCCCTACGTCGAGAACGCCAGCCGGCTCATGGCCGAGCAGGTCCCCGGCATCGACGCCGTCCTCGTCGGCCACTCGCACGTCGAGGTCGTCGACAAGGCCACGAACGCCCAGACCGGCAAGCAGGTCCTCCTCGTCGAGCCGTACTACTGGGGCATGCGCGTGGCCGAGATGACCCTCTCGCTGCAGAAGGTCCGGGGGCAGTGGCAGGTCGTCGACTCCGCCGGCCGGCTCTGGAACGCCAATGCCGTGCCCGAGGACCCCGCCGTCACGGGCGCCGTCCGGGCCGCCCACGAGAAGGTCCTCGCCTACGTCAACGGCGTCATCGGCACGTGCACGCAGGCGATGTCGGCGGCCACCTCGCGCTACGAGGACACCCCGGCCATGGACTTCATCAACTACGTCCAGGCCGACGCCGTCAAGAAGGCCCTCGCCGGCACGCCCGAAGGCGCACTGCCGATGCTCTCGATCGCCGCTCCGTTCAACAAGCTCGCGGCGATCCCGGCGGGCGACGTGACGATCCGCGACGTGGCCGGGCTCTACATCTACGACAACACGCTGCTCGGCATCGTGCTGAGCGGCGCCCAGGTCAAGGACTACCTCGAGAAGAGCGCGTCGTACTTCGTGCAGTACTCGGGCACCGGGCCCGTCTCGGCCGACACCATCACGAACGCCGGCGGCACCCCCGACTACAACTACGACATCATGGGCGGCCTCGACGCGCCGCTCACCTACGACATCGACATCGCCAAGGCCGTCGGCTCGCGCATCACCGGCCTCGCCTACGCCGGAGTGCCGGTCGCGCCCGACGCCCGGTTCGTCGTGGCGATCAACAACTACCGCCAGTCCGGTGGCGGCGGCTTCCCCGGCGTCACGACTGCCCCGGTCGTCTACAACCGGCAGATCGAGATCCGCCAGCTGCTCATCGACTGGGCCACGGCGAACACGGTCATCGACCCGGTGACCTTCTCCAGCACCGACTGGCGCCTCGTCAGCAACGGCACGCCGGTCACCGTCACGAACGCCTGACCTCCGGCTCCACCCGACGCCGACAGGCCCGCCCGGCCACGAGGTGGGGCGGGCCTGCCACGTCGACGGAGGGTCAGGCCCCGACGAGCACGCGGTGGCCCCACGCCGGCAGCGTCAGGGTGTCGCCGACGGCGAGCGCGACCGGCGTCCCGTCGAAGGCGTCGACCCACGAGCCGGCCTGCGGGCCCTCGCCGAGGGTGACCGTCGCGGGCTCGGGGGAGAGGTTGAAGGCCGCGAAGACGCGGTCGTCCTCGGCTGCGCGGACGAAGGCGATGACCGAGGTCTCGTCGCTGTTGGGGACGCGCACCATCCGGCCGCCCCACGACCCGTTCCAGAGGGCTCGGTGGGCCTTCTTCAGTGCGAAGAGGGTGCGGTAGAGCTCACCCTGCGGGTCCTCGCGCCACTCGATGAGGTCCTTGTCGAAGAACGCGAGCCGCTTGTCGCTGCCCGCCTCCTGACCGTTGTAGACGAGGGGCACGCCCTCGCCGATGACCGACAGGACGGTCGCCGCCTCGAGGGCGTCGCCGAACTGCTCGTACTCCGTGCCCTCCCACGCGTTCTTGTCGTGGTTGCTGACGAACGTCATGCGGTAGGCGTCGCGCGGGTAGAAGCGGTCGTTCCACGCGTAGTAGACCTTGAGCGCCTCGACGTCGGCCTTGCCCATCGCGATGCGGTGCATCGTCTCGTTCCAGCTCCACGCGTACGTCATGTCGAAGGCCCGGGTGTGAAGGTCGCGCGACTCCCACTCGGCCAGCATGAAGACCGGCTTGATGGCGTCGAGCTCGCGGCGCACACCCTCCCAGAAGTCGAGGGGGACGAACCCCGCGACGTCGCAGCGGAACCCGTCGACGTCGGCCTCACGCACCCAGTACGCCATGGCGTCGGCCATGTACCGGCGCAGGCCGGGCTGGTCGTAGTCGAGGTCGATGATGTCCTCCCAGTCCCACCACGGCGTCGGCCGGAAGTCGCCCTTCCAGTCGCGCGCGTACCACTCCGGGTGCTCCACGGTGAGCGGGTTGTCCCACGCGGTGTGGTTCGCGACCCAGTCGAGGATGACCTTGAGGCCGAGGCCGTGGGCGGTGTCGACGAAGTGGCGCAGGTCCTCGAACGTCCCGAACTCGGGGTTGACGCCGAGGTGGTCCCGCACGGCGTAGGGGCTGCCGAGCGGCCCCTTGCGGTTCAGCTCGCCGATGGGGTTGACCGGCATCAGCCACACGACGTCGATGCCGAGGTCGCGGATGCGGGGCAGGTGCTCCTCCGCGGCGCGGAACGTCCCCTCGGGCGTCATGTTGCGCTGGTTGACCTGGTAGACGGTCGCCGACCGGCTCCACTCGGGGTGGACGAGCCGGACGCCGGGGACGGGGGTCGTGAGGTCGGGTGCCTGGTCGGGCTGGTGGTCCGCAGTCACGGGGTGGTGCCTCCTCGGGCGAGGTCGAGCAGGTGCTCGACGAGCGGGACGGTGCGGTGGTCGAGACGGGTGGCGAGCGAGATGACGGTCGAGGCGCGGGTGACGAGCTCGTCGTCGACGACGCGGTCGATGACCCGTTGCAGGTCGGCGTTGTCGCGCCCGACGATGCGGATGAGGACGTCGCCGGACCCGGTGATGGTGTGTGCCTCGAGCACCTCCGGGATCGCGGCGAGGTGCTCGACGACGGGGGAGTGACCACCGCGGCCCTGCCGGATCTCGAGGGTGCAGAAGGCGGTGACGGGATACCCCAGAGCGGCGGGGTCGACATCGGGGGCCATCGAGCGCAGGACGCCGGTGCGCTGCAGCCGGTCGAGCCGGGCCTGGACGGTGCCGCGCGC
The DNA here is from genome assembly GCF_056755255.1 of Monashia sp. HAY1-5C. Classification (NCBI taxonomy): domain Bacteria; kingdom Bacillati; phylum Actinomycetota; class Actinomycetes; order Micrococcales; family Intrasporangiaceae; genus Intrasporangium; species Monashia sp. HAY1-5C. Next base: position 3,566 of record NZ_JBPGXG010000222.1, read on the forward strand.
GACGCCGAGCCGGCGCGAGGCGCCGAGGACCCCGATGCCCGGCTCGTGGAGCAGCAGCAGCAGGATGCGGCAGTCGAGGGCGTCGACGGGTGGCCGGGACGCGGGTCCGGAGGACGACATGGGCAAAGTGTCCACTGTTGAGCGGTACAAGGGCAACACTTTGCGCACTGTGCCCAGCGGCGAGGCGACCTGTTGACCACTGTGGCCCGGTGGGTCACGC
>NZ_JBPGXG010000223.1:0-3778 GCF_056755255.1 Monashia sp. HAY1-5C
GTGGCGGGCGAACTTCCGAATGGTCTCGGTCACGTCCCAGCGGCCCGTCCAGTGCTTGGGCTGAACGATCACGTCGCCGCCGGTGATCTCGAAGCGGTTGCCGGTCGCGTGGTCGGTGATGGTCGCGCGGCCGCTCAGGATGTAGCACACCTCGGTGTCCACGCGAGGCGTCACCTCCCAGCCTCCGGGCTGGCACTCCCAGACGCCGGTCTTGGCGACGGGATCGGTGTCGAACGACAGCTTGAACGTCTGGGGGTCACCGGAGTCGTAGCCGGGGCGGTGACCGTTGGGCTCGAGCTCGCCGAGGATCGTGGCGGCGGGTACGTGCAGGTACGGCAGCATTGAGGTTCTCCTTTGGTGTGTCTTGGGAAGGTCGGCTGGGCGTCAGTCAGCTCGGTGGCAGGAACGGCTTGACCAGCCATGCCCGCTTCGCCGGCTTGCCGGTCCGCTCCTCGTAGGCGTCGGACGACGCGAGCGTCCTGGTGATGGCCCTCGAGGCGACGAACCGCAGCGGCTCGGGTTCCCAGTTGCGGGTGTGGTGCCCGACCCAGGGCAGCGAGGTCAGGTCGGTGTTGTGGCCCAGGATCAGGTCGCGCATGGTGCGGCCGGAGATGTTGGCGGCCGTGACGCCGTGACCGCCGAACGCACCGACGAATCCCATTCCCGTGGTGCGGTCGAACGTCGTTCGCATGCACCAGTCGCGCGGGACCGCCAGGGGCCCGCCCCAGTGGTGGGTGATGCGAGCCTGCGCCGTTGCCGGGAACGCCTCGCGCAGGGTCTCGGTGAGCCTCTGGAAGACCCCGGCGTCGCGCTCGTTCTCGGGGGAGATGGGGTTGGTCAGCCGGTACGGCGCCCCTCGGCCGCCCAGGGCGATCCGACCGTCGACCGTGCGCTGGGCGTAGTAGTAGAGGTGCCTCACGTCGCCGATACCCATGCCGTCCCGCCAGCCGAGCTCGTCCCACGTCTCCTGCGGGAGCGGTTCGGTGGCGATCATCAGGGAGTAGAGGGGCAGGAAGCCGCGTCGCTGTCCGCGCTCGCGGATCGTGTAGGACTCCGTGGCCCGAACCACGACATCGGCCAGCACTCGTCCGTTCCGGCACTGGACCACCTTGGGGCCCAAGCGCTCTGCCCGACTCTGCTCGTAGATCGTCACCCCGAGGCGCTCGCAGGCAGCGGCCAGTCCGCGGGCCAGCCGGGCGGGGTCGACTCGAGCGCAGTGCGGCGTGAAGGTTCCCGCGAGAACGCCCTCAGCGCCCCGGACGAGGTCGGCGCACTCCTCGACCGTGAGCAGCCTGATGTCCTCGGGACCCAGCCCGAAACGGTGCTTGGCATCGACCCTTTGGTGGAGACGCTGTACTTGCGGCTCCGTGGTCGCCAGCGTGAGCGCACCCGACTTCGTGTAGCCGCAGTCGATGCCTTCGGCCGCCACGACGCGGCCGATCTCGTCGACCCCGCGCTGGACCTCGCGCTCGGCCCGCAGGACGCTGTCCCAGCCGCCGGTGCGGGCGTAGCGTGCGCCGCTGCCGGCGATCCCGGCGGACACGAAGCCGCCGTTGCGACCGGCAGCGCCGAACCCCGCGATCTCGGCCTCGACGACCGTGACCCGCAGGGAGGGGTCGGCCGCCTTGAGGTAGTAGGCCGTCCACAGCCCGCCGAAGCCGGCGCCGACGATCGCGACGTCGCACGCGTGGTCACCGGACAGATGCTCCCTCGGCATCAGGTCCCCGACGACGCCTTCGAGCCACAGGCTCCGCGACCACGGGTTGTCGTGTGCCGGTGGGAGTGCTGCCACCGCATCCGGCCCGTTCATGGGGTATGTCGTGAAGTTCATGACGATCGTCTCTCCGAATCGTGAATGATGCTGGACGGTGGGCGCGGGATGGTGGCGGCCCGGCCACGACCGCGGGAGCTGATGGGCCCGGCGTCCCGTCCTCGACGTGTCAGATGACGCATTCGAGAAACTCCTGGGTGCGGCGTTCCTGCGGATTGCTGAGAACCTCTCTGGCATCGCCACGCTCGACGATGACGCCGCCGTCCATGAAGACCAGGTTCTGGGCCACCTCCCGGGCGAAGCCCATCTCGTGAGTCACGACGACCATGGTCATCCCCGCACTGGCGACGTCCCTCATGACGTCGAGCACCTCGCCGACCTTCTCCGGGTCCAGGGCGCTCGTCGGCTCGTCGAAGAGCAGGATGCTGGGCTGCATGGCCAGGGCCCTGGCGATCGCGACACGCTGCTGCTGTCCACCCGACATCTGCGCCGGGTACTGCTTCTCGCACTGGCTCAGGCCGACCCTCGCCAACAAGGTGCGCGCCTGCTCCCGGGCGACGTCGCGTGAGACCTTCTTGACGACCACCGGTCCGGACATGACGTTGTCGAGCGCCGTCATGTTGGGGAACAGGTTGAACTGCTGGAAGACCATGCCGACCCGGGTGCGTTGCTTCGCCAGCCGGCGGGGCCCCACGGCGTGGAAGGCGTGGGGGTGCTCGACGTAGCCGAGGTCCTCGCCGTTCACCTTCAGGACGCCTCGGTCGACGGTCTCCAGGCCGTTGAGACAGCGCAGCAGCGTGGACTTGCCCGACCCGCTGGGTCCGATGATGCAGGAGATCTCACCCGCCGCGACCTCGAAGTCGATGCTGCGGAGGACGGGATTGTCGCCGAAGCTCTTGTGCAGCTTTCGGGCGAGGATGGTTCCTTCACTCACAGCAACGACTCCTTCTGGACGAGTTCGACGGTCCGCGGACCGCCACTCCCACTGACGGTGCGACTCGACTTCACCGTGCGGGAGGGTCGGGAGAACCGGCGCTCGATCATCGACTGCGGCACGCTCAGGGCCAGGGTCATGATCAGGTACCAGATGCTGGCGACGATGAGCAGCGGGATCGTCTCGTAGGTCCGGGCATAGATCGCCTGGGCGCTCTGCAGCAGGTCGGCCACCCCAAGGACGCTCACCAGGGACGTCTCCTTGAGCATCCCGATGAACTGGTTGCCGATGGGAGGGATGATGGACGGCAGCGTCTGCGGGAGGATCACCGTCCTGAGCTTGTCGAACCCGTGCATGCCGAGAGACTCGGCCGCCTCGAGCTGGCCACGTCCCACCGAGGCGAAACCGCCCCGGATGATCTCCGCCATGTAGGCGGCCTGGTTCAGCGTCAGTCCGATGAGGGCTGCCGTCAGGGGGCTGAGCAGCTCGTTGACGTCGACCGGCATCGAGATGTCCGTGAACGGGACCCCGATCGACAGACGCGGATACAGCGCTGCGATGTTGAACCAGAAGACGAGCTGCACCAGCACCGGCGTCCCGCGGAAGAACGTGATGTAGAGCCGCGCCAGACCGGAGACCGGTAGCTGGGACGACGAGCGCATCAGGGCGAGAACCAGTCCCAGGACGATTCCCAGCACCATGCTCACCATGGTCAGCAGCAACGTGATCCAGATGCCGTGGATGATGGACTCGGCCGTGAAGTACTTCAGGACGACCGGCCAGCGGTAGTTCTCGTTCGCGACGAGCGTGTAGACCAGAGCCGCGATCGTTCCGGCTGCGAGCACCCAGAGGACGTAGTCGACCGGGCGCTTGAGCCGAACGCGGGGCTTGTCCTCGGGAGGGAGTTCCGCCATGGTTCAGTTCCTTTCCGGGTGGCTGGGCGGTGGCGACGGAGGTTGCCACCTGTCTCTTATACACATCTCCGAGCCCACGAGACGGAGCTACATTTGGGGGGGGGGGGGTGGGTGGGGGGGGGGGGGGGGGGGGGGGGGGGGGGGGGGGGGGGGGGGGGG
>NZ_JBPGXG010000224.1:0-3693 GCF_056755255.1 Monashia sp. HAY1-5C
GTCGAGGACGAGCCGGTTCGCCTCGTCGCCGATGGCGTGGGTCGCGACGTCGAGACCCGAGCGCACCGCGAGCAGCGTCCGCTCGAGGAGCACGTCGTACGGCATGGCGGCCATGCCACAGCCCTCGTGGCCGAGGAACGGCTCGGTCATGTGCGCGGTGTGCGAGCCGAGGGCACCGTCGCTGAAGAACTTCACGGGACCGACGCGGAACACGTCGTCGCCCTGGCCCGAGCGGCGGCCCTGCTCGATCGCGGCCTCCAGGTCGCCGTCACGCGTGCACTTGGTGACGCGGATCCGCAGCGCACCGTCCGCGTGCATGGCGGCGTAGGCGTCGCGGGCGTGCTCGCCGTCGATGTCGGTGATGCTCGTCAGCCCGACCGACAGCAGCCGCTGCTGGCACCGTTCGAGCCAGGGGCGCAGCGGCCCCTCGTCGTGGTCGAGCGCGAGGAGCAGCTCCTGCGCCTTCTCGCGCAGGATGCCGGTGGGTTCGCCGTCGGCGTCGCGGTCGATCTCGCCACCGACGGGGTCGGGGGTGTCTCGGGTGATCCCGGCGGCCCGGAGCGTCGCGGTGTTGGCCCAGAGGGTGTGGCCGTCGACGCTGGCGAGGGCGGCGAGGCGGTCGCCGGTGACGCGGTCGAGCGCGTGCCGGTCCGGCTGGACGGGGACGTCCCAGACGTTGTGGTTCCAGCGGCCGCTGTGCAGGGCGGCGCCGGGCGGGAGCGTGGCCGCGTGGGCCGCGACCCGCGAGAGCGCCTCGGCGAGCGACGTGGCGTCGCGAAGGTCGACCGACGCCATGTCCCGCGAGAGCCACTCGGTGTGCACGTGGGCGTCGTGCAGTCCGGGCATGACGACGACGCCGGGCAGGTCGACGACCTCGCACGAGGCGCCCGCCCCCGCCTCGCGGGCGTCTGCGCCGGCGGCGACGACGCGCCCGTCCTCGACGAGGAGGGCGTCGGTCCACGGGGTCGTCCCCGCGGGCGCGACACCGGTCCAGATGCGGTCGTGCCGGAGGAGGACGCGGCTCACCGGCCGGGCACCAGGACGAGCTTGCCCGTGGTCCGCCGCCCCTCGAGGGCCTCGTAGGCGTCGGCGACCTCCGCGAACGGGTAGCGCCCGCCGACCTCGAGCCGCAGCGACCCGTCGGCGATGGCGCCGAGCACCTCGCCGGCCCGCCACTCGTACTCCTCGCGCGTGGCCACGTAGTGCCCGAGCATCGGGCGGGTGAGGAACAGCGACCCGCCGGCGTTGAGCCGCTGGATGTCGAACGGCGGCACCTGGCCGCTCGCGCCGCCGAAGAGGACCATCATCCCGCGGGGGCGCAGGGACGCGAGCGACGCGTCGAAGGTGGCCTTTCCGACGCCGTCGTACACGACGTCGACGCCGCGGCCTGCGGCCTCGCGCACGGCGGCGGCGAGGTCCTCGGGCGCAGAGAACCGGGAGTAGTTGATGACGTGCTGGGCGCCCAGGTCGCGCGCGATCCGGAGCTTCTCGTCGGTGCCGGCCGTGGCGACGACCGTGCCGCCGCGGGCGACGACCAGCTGGACGAGCAGCTGCCCGACGCCGCCGGCGGCCGCGTGCACGAGCGCCACGTCGCCCTCGGAGACGGCGTACGTGCTCGTGACGAGGTAGTGCGCGGTGATGCCCTGGAGCATGGCCGCGGCGGCCACCTCGAGGTCGACGCCCTCGGGGACCCGCACGAGCGCGGAGGCGGGCTTGTTGACGAGCGTCGACTCGCTGCCGGCCGACTGGCACCAGGCGACGCGGTCGCCCACGGCGACGGCGTCGACGCCCGGGCCCAGCGCGACGACGGTGCCCGCGCCCTCGTCCCCGAGGACGAACGGCGTCGGTACCGGGTAGACGCCCTGCCGCTTGTAGACGTCGATGAAGTTGACGCCCGCGGCGGCGACCTCGACCTGCACCTCGCCGGCGCCCGGCTGCGGCACGTCGTGCTCGCGCAGCTCGAGGACGCTGCGGTCGCCCGGTTCGGTGACGAAGACGCTCGTGGCAGTGGTCATGTCCGTCACCCTACGACCGGGCAGCGGCCCCGGCGGAGGCGAGGCGTCCGAGCGCGTCCCCGTCGACGCGGAAGGTCGTCCAGTCCTCGAGAGGCCGCGCGCCGTGGGAGCGGTAGAAGGCGATCGAGGGTTCGTTCCAGTCCAGGACAGCCCACTCCAGACGCGTCCAGCCCCGCTCGACGCACGTGGCCGCCAGGCCGGACAGCAGCGCGGTGCCGATGCCGCCGCCGCGCGTGGCGGGGTCGACGAACAGGTCCTCCAGCCAGATGCCCGGCTGGCCGGTCCACGTCGAGAACGTCGTGAACCACAGCGCCATGCCGACGACCCGGCCGTCCTGCTCGGCCACGTGCGCGAAGGCTACGGGTGCGGCGTCGGCGGGGAAGAGGGCCCGGGTGAACTGCTCGGGCGTCGCCACCGCGGCATCGGGCTCCTTCTCGTAGGCGGCGAGGGCCCGGACGAGCCGGATGAGGTCGGGCACGTCGGCGGGGGTGGCGGGGCGCGTCGCGAAGTCGGTCACGCGGCCCATCCTGCGCCATCGCGCGTGCGCCCGGACAGCGCCGCCCGCGCCGCCGGACCGGCCTGACGGGCGCTGTGGGCGCGGAGACGTAGGCTTGGCCCCATCATGAGCACGCTCTTCGACGACCTCCCCATGCCCGGATTCGAGCGCGGCGGGGCCGGTGCCGCAGCAGGGTCCGGGCGCGCCGGCGAGGTCACCGAGGTCACCGAGCGCGGCGTGCCGACCTGGGCCGAGGCCGCCGCCCGGGCCGGCATCGCCACCCCCGGTGGCGCGCCCGCTCACGTCGACACCGAGGCGCTGCTGCACGGCCTCAACCCGCAGCAGCGTGAGGCCGTCGTCCACGAGGGTGCGCCGCTGCTCATCGTCGCCGGTGCCGGTTCGGGCAAGACGCGGGTGCTGACCCACCGCATCGCGTGGCTGCTCGGCGAGCGCGCCGTCCAGCCGGGTCAGGTCCTCGCCATCACCTTCACGAACAAGGCCGCGGCCGAGATGCGTGAGCGCGTCGAGGCCATCGTCGGCCCGCGGGCGCGCGCCATGTGGGTCATGACCTTCCACTCCGCGTGCGTCCGCATCCTGCGCCGCGAGGCTGCGAAGGTCGGCATGCGATCGACGTTCTCGATCTACGACGCCGCCGACAGCCAGCGCCTCATGGGGCTGGTGATCCGCGACCTCGACCTCGACCCGAAGCGCTACCAGCCGCGCAGCTTCTCGGCCCAGGTGAGCAACCTCAAGAACGAGCTCGTCGACGAGGAGTCGTACGCGGCGCAGGTGGCCGAGGGCAACCACTACGACCGCACGGTGTCGCAGGCCTACACCCAGTACCAGCGTCGGCTCCGGCAGGCCAACGCGCTCGACTTCGACGACATCATCATGATGACCGTCAACATCCTGCAGGCCTTCCCCGACGTCGCCGAGTACTACCGCCGCCGGTTCCGGCACGTGCTCGTCGACGAGTACCAGGACACCAACCAGGCGCAGTACCAGCTGATCCGCGAGCTCGTCGGCGAGGTCAAGGGACCCGAGGGCTCGTGGACCGTGCCCCCGGCCGAGCTGTGCGTCGTCGGCGACTCCGACCAGTCGATCTACGCCTTCCGCGGCGCGACGATCCGCAACATCCTCGAGTTCGAGAAGGACTACCCGGACGCGCGCACCATCCTCCTC
>NZ_JBPGXG010000225.1:0-3615 GCF_056755255.1 Monashia sp. HAY1-5C
GGTCGAGCACCGCGTGCATGTCCGCGCCCGGCACGACCTTCAGGTGCACGCTCATGGCGTCCATCGCAGAGGTGATCGTCCACACGTGCAGGTCGTGGGCCTCGACGACCCCGTCGAGCTGCTCGAGGTCGCGCGCCACCTGGTCGACGTCGATGTGGGCCGGCGCGGACTCCACCAGGATCCGGAGCGCCTCGGCCCCGAGGCGGTACGCACGCGGCAGGATGAACACGCCGATGCCGACCGCGATCACCGAGTCGACCCAGTACCACGAGGTCACCGCGATGACCGCGGCGCCGACCAGCACACCCACCGACCCGACGGCGTCGGCGACGACCTCGAGATAGGCGCCGCGCAGGTTGAGGCTCTCCTTGGCCCCGGCCTGGAGCAGCCGGAAGCAGACCAGGTTGACGAGCAGCCCCACCAGGGCCACGACGATCATCGGTGTGGAGGCCACCTCGTGGGCGCCGTCCCGCAGCCGGTCGATCGCCTCGTAGACGACGTAGCCCGCGACCGCGAACAGCAGCAGCGCGTTGACCAGCGAGGCGAGGATCTCCAGCCGGTACCAGCCGAAGGTCCGGTGGGCGGCCACGGAGCCGGCGCCGGCGAGGGAGATGGCGGCCAGCGACATCCCGAGCCCACCGGCGTCGGACAGCATGTGCCCCGCGTCGGACAGCAGCGCCAGCGAGCCGGAGACGATGCCGACGACGATCTCGACCGCCACGAAGGACAGGGTGAGCAGGAAGGCGATCATGAGCGGTCGCCGGTAGCGGGCACCCGCGCTCAGCGCCTCGGCGGCGCTCAGCCCGTGGCTGTGCCCGTGCCCGTGCCCGTGCCCGTTCCTCCGGCCGGGTGCGTCACCGTGCTCGTCCGCGTGGCCATGGGCGTGGTCGTGGTCATGGCCGTTGCCGTGGTCGTGTCCCATCAGGGGGCAGCCCTTCGTCTGGTGGGGCGGGAGGAAGCGGGTTCAGCTGTCCCAGAAGTGGCAGGTGACGGTGTGGTCGTCCCCCGGCCTGGACAGCTCCGGCGCGGTCGTGCGGCAGATGTCCTGGGCCATGGGGCAGCGGGGGTGGAAGCGGCAGCCGGTCGGGGGGTCGATCGGGCTGGGGGGTTCGCCGGTGAGCCGGGTGGCGGTCCCGGTGGTGTCGGTGGTCTCGGCCAGGGAGGCCGCGAGCAGGACCCGGGTGTAGGGGTGGCGGGGGTAGGTGAACAGCTCGTCGCGGGGGGCGACCTCGACGATCTGGCCCAGGTACATGACCGCGACCCGGTCGCACAGGTAGCGCACGACGCGCAGGTCGTGGGAGATGAGCACGAGGGTCAGGTCCAGCTGGTCCTTCAGCTCGACGAGCAGGTTGAGGATCTGGGCCCGGATCGAGGCGTCCAGCGCCGAGGTCGGCTCGTCGCAGATGAGGAACGTGGGCTGCAGCAGCAGCGCCCTGGCGATGACCATGCGCTGCAGCTGCCCGCCGGAGCACTCCTGCGGGCGCCGGGACAAGATGGCCTCCTCGAGGCCGACCCGTTCGAGCATGGCCAGCATCCGTTCGCGGCGCTGGGTCTTGTCCTTGACGCCGTGGTGGCGCAGCGGCGCCTCCAGGCTGGTGCCCAGGGTCATCTTCGGGTCGAACGCGCCGTAGGGGTCCTGGAAGACGAACTGCATCGAGCGGCGCAGCGCCTTGAGCTGGGCGCCGGTGGCGCCGGTGATGTCCCGCCCGTCGAACATCACATGCCCGGAGGTCGCCGGCACGGCCTGCAGGATCGTCCGGGCCAGGGTGCTCTTGCCGCAGCCGGACTCCCCGACCAGCCCGAGCACCTCGCCCTTGCCGACCGTGAAGGACACCCCGTCCACGGAGTGCACCCGCTTGCCCCGCCCGGCGGGGTAGTGCTTGACCAGGTCCCGGACCGCCAGCAGCGGCTCACCGCCGGACCCGGCCGTGGGCCCCGTGGCGGGTCCGGTGGTGGGCCCCGTGGCGGGCCCGGTGGTGGGCCGGGTGGTGGGCGCCGGCAGGGGGGTGCTGGTGCTCATCGGGCCTCCGCGTGCTCTCGGGATGCGTAGCATCGACTGTGGTGCTCGTGCTCGCCGCAGGTGTGCAGTTCCGGCTCCACGCCACGGCAGGTGTCGCTGATGCCCAGCTGCGCGGCCATCGCGCACCGGGGCAGGAACCGGCAGCCGTGCTCCAGGGCCCGGGCCGCGGCGACGCTGCCCGGGATGGAGAACAGCTGGCCCCGCTCGGCCTCCAGCAGCGAGGCCCGCAGCAGCGCCTGGGTGTACGGGTGCTGCGGGTCATCGAAGATGTCGCGCGTCGCGCCGTCCTCCACGATCCGGCCCGCGTACATCACCGCGACCCGGTCGGCCATCGCCGACACGATGCCCAGGTCGTGGGTGATCAGCAGGATCGACAGGCCCAGCTCGTCTCGCTTGGCCTTGAGCAGGTCCAGGATCTGGGCCTGCACGGTGACATCGAGCGCGGTGGTCGGCTCGTCGGCGATCAACAGCTGCGGGTCGGCGCTGAGCGCGGCCGCGATCATGACCCGCTGGGCCATCCCCCCGGACAGCTGGTAGGCGAACGCCGAGGCCCGCCGGGCCGGTTCCGGGATGCCGACATCCCGCAGCAACTCCACCACCCGCGCCTTGGCTTCCCGGCGGCCGACGTTGCGGTGCGTGCGCAGCGACTCGGCCACCTGGGTCCACACCCGCGCGGTCGGGTCCAGCATCACCTTCGGCTGCTGGAACAGCATCCCGACCTTGTGCCCGCGGACCTCGTTGCGCCGCTTGGACGGCATCGCCAGCAGGTCCTCACCCTCGAGGCGGGCCTGCCCGCCGAGCACCTCCGCGCCCGGGGGCAGCAGCCCCATCACCGTCAACGCGGTCAGGCTCTTGCCCGATCCGGACTCCCCGACCAGCGCGACGATCTCACCCCGGCCGACCTTCAGGTCCATCCCGTCGATCGCCGGCGTGCCCGGCACGTCCGGGAAGTCCACCCGCAGCCCCCGGATCTCCAGCAGGGGATCGATCTCGTGCACCACACCCACACTGCGCTCCTGCTCCACCACCTGGCTCATCAGCCCCTCCTCAACGCCCATCACGAGCGGTCGTGGCGGCAGCAGGCCGCCGGTTGGACAGCGTGGCCACCGCGTCGTCGAAGTGCTTCTTGAGGACCGCCAGCGCCTGCTCGGTCCTGCCTTCGGTCATCAGGTCGCAGATCTGCCGGTGCTCGCCCACGAGGTTGGCCCGGCTGTCAGCCGCGGTGAGCACGCCGAGGCAGAGCCTCGTCTCGGAGATGACCGTGCTGAACATCCGCCGCAGCCGCGGGCTGCCACTGGCATCGACCAGGGCCACGTGGAAGTCCAGGTCGTAGACACCGACGGCCTCCCAGTCCCCCGCCGCCGCCGCCTTCTCCATCAGGGTGACGTTGCGGTCGAGCGCGTGGGCGGCTGCGCCCGAGGCATCCTTGGCCACGATCGTCCGCAGGGCGGCGAACTCGAGGGCCTCACGTGCCAGGTAGATGTCCGAGACGTCGTCCTCGGTGAGCACCGGGATGAACACCCCTCGATGGGGCTCGCTGAGCAGCAGCCCCTCCTGGACGAGTCGCTGCAGCGCCTCGCGGACCGGTCCACGGC
>NZ_JBPGXG010000226.1:0-3573 GCF_056755255.1 Monashia sp. HAY1-5C
GACTACACGGTCCGCTTCCCCGACGCGAACGGCGTCGGCACGATGATCAACGACCCCGACCCCGTCTACGACGACTGCTCGAACGCCAGCCACACGACGAGGAACACGCTCGCCGGCATGCAGGCCTCGAACCGGAACGTCGGTGACCTGCTCGGCGCCAAGGGCGTCAGCTGGGGCTGGTTCCAGGGCGGCTTCCGCCCGACGACCCCCTACGACCCCGCCACCGGCACGCCGGCCGCCTGCCTCGCCACGCACACCAACGCCGCGGGCCTCAGCTCGACCGACTACAACCCGCACCACGAGCCGTTCCAGTACTACGCGTCGACGGCCAACCCGCACCACCTCGCCCCGGCGTCGGTCGCCGAGATCGGCCACGACGGGCGTGCCAACCACCAGTACGACCTCGCCGACTTCGACCAGGTCGTCGGTACCGACCGGCTGCCCGCCGTCAGCTTCCTCAAGGCCGCGAACTACCAGGACGGGCACGCGGACTACTCCGACCCGGTCGACGAGCAGCGCTTCGTCATCCGGGAGGTCAACGCGATCGAGCAGTCCCCGAACTGGAAGGACACCGCGGTCATCCTCGCCTACGACGACTCGGACGGCTGGTACGACCACGTCGCCGCGCGGCTGACCAACGCGTCCGACGGCACCGACGACGCGGCCTGGTGCATCGACGCCGCGGCGGCCGGGGTCCCCGTCGAGGGCGGCTACCTGGACCGGTGCGGTCCCGGCCCGCGCCAGCCGCTCCTCGTCGTGTCGCCGTACGCGCGGACCAACTTCGTGGACCACACCCAGACCGACCAGGCCTCGATCCTGCGGTTCATCGAGGACAACTGGAGCACCGGCCTCATCGGCGACCACTCCGCCGACGCCCGGGCCGGGTCGCTCGAGCACCTGTTCCACTTCCCGAACGCCAAGGCCCCGAAGGTCCTGCTCGACCCGACGGACGGCACGATCGCGTCCGTGGAGTCGGTCCACGGCTCCTCGCACGACTGACGCCGCGACGGTGCCGGACGCGAGACGGACACACGGCAGCCACCAAGCCGTGACCGATTCGTGTCCGGCCCCGTGCCCGGGAACGGGCTCCGGCGCGGGTCGCCGACGCTAGAGTCCGCTCGCGCGATCCTGCGCTCCACTGAATCCACAGGGAGTCTCACTCATGGACTGGTACACCAAGGTGCTCAAGAACTACGTCGGGTTCTCGGGCCGCGCCCGCCGCACCGAGTACTGGATGTTCACGCTGTTCAACGTCATCATCGGCGGCATCCTCAACGTCCTCTACTCGGCCACCCACTCGTCGATCTTCTACGTGCTGTACGTCCTGTACCTGCTCGCCGTGCTGCTGCCGAGCATCGCCGTCGGCATCCGGCGCCTGCACGACACCAACCGCACGGGCTGGTGGCTGCTCATCGGGCTGGTCCCGTTCGTCGGCGCCATCGTCCTCATCGTCTTCTTCGCCACCGAGGGCAACCGCGGCGCCAACCAGTACGGCGCGGACCCCAAGGGCATCGAGTCCGGCGCCGCCCCGGCGACCGCCTGACGCGTCACCGCACGAGCGCCCCGACGCCGTCCACCTCCGGGTGGGCGGCGTCGCCGCGTGTCCGGGGTCCTGCGGGATCCGAACGGCCTGCCGTGTCGAAAGGCGTCGCCACCGAGCGACGTCGTGGTGGAGGCTGGAGCCGACCCGGCCCGGCCGCACGCAGATCGCACCGACCAGAGGAGAACCCATGCGCTACCTGCTCATCCACCGGCTCGACGAGACCCGGCCCGAGGCGTGGAACCCGAGCCCCGAGTTCATCGACAAGATGGGCGCCTTCATGACCGAGTGCGCCGAGTCCGGCGTCCTGCTCGCCGCGGAGGGGGTCCACCGCAGCGACGAGGGCGCGATGATCACCAAGCGGTCCGGCGGCACCCCGTCGGTCACCGACGGCCCGTTCACCGAGGCCCGCGAGGTCGTCGGTGGGTTCGCCGTCATCGACGTGGCCTCCCGCGACGAGGCTGTCGAGCTCGGCACCCGCTTCGCCGACCTGTTCCCCGAGGTGTCCGTCGAGGTGCGGCGCGTCATGGAGTTCGAGGACCTCCCCGCGGACATCCAGGAGCAGCAGGGCTCCCAGGTCATCGACGCGGCCCAGGGCCACCGCGACGCCTGAGCCGGGACCTGAGCCGCGACACCTGAGCCGGGACGCTACGGGCATCGACCGGCGCAGACACCCCCGGACCGCCGCGTCGACCCGTGGCGCCCCTCCGCCCGGCCCGCTAGCGTCGGGCCCGTGAACATCATCTTCGTGGAGCCGTCCTTCCCGGCCAACCAGCGCCGCTTCGTGCAGGCGCTCGCGTCGGTCGGGGCGAACGTCTACGGCATCGGCGAGTCGGAGGAGGGGCACCTCGGCGACGACCTCCTCGGCTCGCTGCGGGGGTACTACCGCGTCGGTTCGGTCACCGACGTCGGGCAGATGGTCGACGCCGTGCGCTTCTTCCAGGACAAGGTGTGGATCGACGCCCTCGAGGCGGTCGTCGAGGCGCACACGATGCCGGCGGCACAGGTGCGCGAGGCGTGCGGCATCCCGGGCACGAGCGTGCGCACCACGTGGCTGTGCCGCGACAAGCCGTCGATGAAGGACGCGCTGCGCGAGGCCGGGGTGCCCACGGCGGCCAGCGCCGCGGTCGAGTCCGCTACGGAGGCAAGGGAGTTCGCCGAGCGGGTCGGGTACCCGCTCATCCTCAAGCCGCGCGCGGGGGCCGGCGCGCAGGGCACGACCCGCGTCGACGACGACCGCGAGCTCGAGGCCGCCCTCGGGGCGTTCGGGGCCGAGGGGTCGACCTCGATCGCCGTGGAGGAGTTCGTCGAGGGGCACGAGGGCTTCTACGACACCATCACGCTCGGTGGGGAGGTCGTGCACGACTGGGCCACGCACTACTACCCGAACGTCCTCGAGGCCATGCGCCACCGCTGGATCTCGCCGGAGTTCATCACGACCAACCGCATCGACGACCCCGCCAACACGTTCTACGCGGAGGTGCGCGAGCTCGGCCGCCGCGTCATCGCCGCGCTCGGCATCGAGACGTCGGCAACCCACATGGAGTGGTTCTACGGCCCGAAGGGCCTGCGGTTCAGCGAGATCGGCTGTCGGCCACCCGGCGTGGGAGCGTGGGACCTCTACTCCGCAGCCAACGACGTCGACGTCTACCGCGAGTGGGCCCACGTCATCACGCACGGGCGTCCCGAGCAGCCGATGCGCCGGACCTACTCGGCGGGCATCGTCGCCCTCCGGCCCGACCACGACGGCGTCATCCGGGGCTACTCCGGCATCGACGAGATCCAGGCGCGCTATGGCGAGTGGGTCATCGACGGCCACTTCCCGCCGCAGGGCCACGGCACCCAGCCCGTCGAGGCGGGATACATGGCCAACGCGTGGGTACGGATGCGCCACCCCGACTACGACACGACGCGCGCCATGCTCGACGACGTGGGGCGCACCATCCGCGTCCACGCCGGCTGAGCGTCGCGCGCGGCGACCGGAGACCAGTGCCAGAGACGATCCTCCTCGGACCGCAGCGGTTCACCACGAC
>NZ_JBPGXG010000227.1:0-3527 GCF_056755255.1 Monashia sp. HAY1-5C
CCCAGATGTAGCTCCGTCTCGTGGGCTCGGAGATGTGTATAAGAGACAGTCCCACCCCTGGTCGGCTCCCCGGTTCGTTCCCTCCCCGATGACCCATACTTTTCCGGACGAACTGCAAGTCGCAACCGGCCTTGCCCTCAGAATTTCTGCAAGAGTCCTGCAAGATCGGACAAACCTGACGAACGGGCGCGGCGGTCCGGCGAAATCGCCTCAGCGACAAGGAGATTCGCTGGGACTGGTGATGTCTACGTGACTGTTGTTACCGGTGGGACGTCGCGAGAGCGCCCATGGGGTCCCACGCCGGCAGGACAACCGGCTCGGCGTCGAGCGCCGCACGCAGCTCCTCCGGGAGCGCGTCGCGACGCACGGCGATCTCGAAGACGTGCTCGCCGAACCAGTTGTCGTTCATCGTCATGAACCCCTTGTCGCCCTTCTCGGTGCCCCAGCTGTTCTCGACGCGCCACCGACGCGGCACGTCCTCGACGAGGTCGACGCCGGTGAAGAGCATCGCGTGCGTCATGAGCGACTCGTGGTGCAGCAGGCGGTCGGCCTTGTCAAGGTCGGGTGTCGTGCCGTAGACGGCGGCGCGGTCGTAGAGGCCGGCGTCCCAGAGACCGAGGTCGGCGTTGGACATCTGACCGGTGTCGCAGCCGAACCAGACGGGTTCCCCGCCGACGATGGCGCGGGACGCGAGCGACTTCATGAGGTCTGTCTCGACGTTGAGGTAGGTGACCGGTGGGGCGCCGACGACGTTGCCCAGGTGCTCGACCGTGTACGTGCGGCCGTACGGGTTGGCCGGACGCGGGTCGTTGACGATGCAGACGTAGTCCGCGAGCGGCACGGTGACGTACGCCTCCGCGAACTCGAGGGGCGTCATCGTGCCCGCGCGGTGGAAGCCCTTGTCGGAGTCCTTCCACTGCCACAGGAACGACTCGGGCGGAGTGCCGAGGTGGATGGACAGCAGCCGGTGCACCGTGGCGAGCACGTCCTCCTTGGCCTCGGCCAGCTCGTCCGGCGTGGCACCGGCGGCGACCCAGGCCCGCAGGTCGCGAGCGGCCTGGCGCAGCACCGTGGCGAGGTCACGGTTCATCGCGCGCGTGTTTCCGGAGGACGCGGTCTCCGGCATCGCGGTCTTCGGCACGAGCCCGTGCTTGAGGACGAGCGCGACGAACATGTTCCACTGCCCACCGTCCTCGCTCGGCGTCGCGAGCAGGTGGGCCACGGTGCGGTCGTCGACGTCGCGGTCGGCGGTGACCAGGATCGACTCGAGCCAGTGGTTGGCCTTCTCCAGCTTGTCGAAGAAGAGCAGGTGGTTCTGCGAGAACTCGAAGTCCTTGACGCCGAGCTTCTTGGCTGCGCCGGCGCGCAGGAGGTTCGTGCCGGCGAAGAGCCAGCAGCGGCCGCTCTTCTCCTGCGACGTGGCGGTCCAGTCGTCGAGCAGGTGCGAGACCGAGTGGTCGATGCTCGTCACGACCCGGCGGTCGAGCGCGACGTCGTCGACCTGCGTCTTCGTGACCGCGTTCTGCAGGAGCCGCGCGGTGGCGTCGGCCTCGAAGGCCTTGGCGAACCGCTCGAGGACGTCGGGGGCGAGGTCACGGGGCATGCGGACTCCTTCGAGGAACGGGGTGGCGGTGCCTCGACCCTACGCCGCGGTCCGCTCCCCGGGGACGGTGCGGACGCGGCATCGACCGGTCTCGCGGTCAACCGTCGAGCGGGCGCTCCCAGAGCCGGGACGTCGACTCGAGCTTGTCGTAGACCCAGGGCCGCGTCTCCCCGGTCGGGCGGTACCCGAGGCTGTGCCAGAACGGGGCGGCGACGTCCGCGTTCGTGTCGACGACGGCCAGCCGCAGCGTGCCGACGTCGCCCCACTCGCGGGCGAGGCGCACGACCTCGTCGTGCATGGCGCGGCCGAGGCCACGACCCCGGGTGCCGGCGTCGACGAGCAGGAGTCCGACGAACGCCGTGCCGGGTGCCGGGTAGCCGTGCAGCACGTCGGCGGCCGCGACGAGCCGTTCCCCGTCGAACAGGCCGAGGACGTGTTTGTCGGCGGGGTCGAAGTCGGGCGGAACGATCGTCAGGGTCGAGTAGCCGTCGCTCGGTCCGGGCGGGTAGCCGGTGACGCGCTCGGCGTAGCCGGGGTCGGTCTCGAGGAGGGCCTGGAGCAGGTCGTCGTCGCCGGGTCGGTCGAGTCCACGGACGGTCCGGGTCATCAGTGCAGGCTAACGCGGCCGGCCCTCCGGCTCCGGGACACCACCGGCCCGTCGGACGCCGCCGCTAGGCTCGTTTCCGGACGTGATGCGTCCGGGACCGGAGGTCGACGTGCGCGACGAGACGAGCCCCACCTCGCGGGCGCTGCTCACCCTGGAGCTCATCCAGGGCAGTCCCGGCATCTCTGCGGACCGGCTCGCGGAGAAGCTCGACGTGTCCGAGCGGGCGGCCCGGCGCTACGTCGGCATCCTGCGTGAGGCCGGCATCCCCATCGAGTCCGAACGCGGACCGTACGGCGGCTACCGGGTCGGGCGCGGGCTGCGCCTGCCGCCGCTCGTGTTCAGCGCACCCGAGGCGCTCGGCCTCGTCATGGCCGTCCTCGACGGCCACCACGAGGCCGGCGACCCGACGGACCCTGTCGGCAGCGCGCTCGGCAAGATCGTGCGGGCGCTGCCCGAGCCGGTGGCCCGGCAGGCCGAGGCGGTACGGCGCACGACGGCACCCGCACCGGACCACGCAGCGGTGCGCCCGGACCCGGGCACGACGAGCACCCTCGTCGGGGCCTGCGCCGACCGGCTCGTCGTCCGCCTGTCGTACCGGTCCGAGGCCGGGTCCGAGTGGGACATGGAGGTCGAGCCCTGGGCCGTCGTCGTGCGCCACGGGCGTTGGTACGTGCTGTGTCGACGCCGCCCCGGTGGCGAGGTGCGCACCTTCCGCGTCGACCGGGTCCTTCGGGTCGTGGTGCTCTCCGACCAGTTCACCCCGCCGGTCGATCTCGAACCGGTCGCGATGCTCGAGGAGCACCTGTCGGTCGGGTGGGAGTACCTGACCGACGTCGTCGTCGACGCCCCGCTGGACACGGTGCGCGCGGCCCTGCCCCGCGGGCTCGGCCGGCTCGAGCCGGAGGGTGAGGATCGCACCCGGCTCGTCGGCTCGACGAGCAACCCCGTCTGGTACGCCGAGCAGCTGACCCGGCTTCCGGCGTCCTTCCACGTCGCGGAGGGGCCGGAGCTCCGGGAGGCAGTGTGCGTGCTCGGTCGCCGGCTGCTCGAGGCCGGGCACCCGGTCAACGGAGGCCAGCAGGCCGGGTAGCCCTCCTGGCGTCCCCGTCGGACCGGTTCCCGACGAACGACGTCCAGGCCACGGGAGGGGTGGCAGGGCGCATGCGGCGCGCCGACGAGCCACGGGGACCTCACCTCGCCCGCTCAGCATTGCTCCGCGTGGCGAGCCAAACGACGCCGCCCCGGCACGGCCCGCGGGTCCGGGCCCCGCCGCCCAGGCGCTGTCTCTTATACACATCTGACGCTGCCGACGACGGA
>NZ_JBPGXG010000228.1:0-3449 GCF_056755255.1 Monashia sp. HAY1-5C
GCCGACCTGGACGAGCCGGCCGTCGCGCATGATGAGGATGCGGTCGCCGAGCTTGAGTGCCTCGGACAGGTCGTGGGTGATGAAGACCATCGTCTTGCCGACCTCGTGGTGCAGCCGGATGACCTCGTTCTGCATGTCACGCCGGATCAACGGGTCGAGCGCCGAGAAGGGCTCGTCGAACAGCAGCACCTCCGGGTCGCCGGCCAGCGCCCGGGCGAGGCCGACCCGTTGCTGCATGCCGCCCGAGAGCTGGTCCGGGAAGGAGTTCTCGTAGCCGGAGAGCCCCACCAGGTCGATGACCTCGGCAGCGCGCTGGGCACGCTCCTTCTTGCCGGTACCGCGGATCTCGAGTCCGTAGGAGACGTTGTCGGCGACCCGGCGGTGCGGCAGCAGACCGAAGTGCTGGAAGACCATGGCGATGCTGTGCCGGCGGAGCTCGCGCAGCGACCGCTCGTTGGCCTGGAGGATGTCCTCGCCCTTGAACAGCACCTGGCCGGCGGTGGGCTCGATCAGCCTCGTGAGGCAGCGGACGAGAGTGGACTTGCCCGAGCCCGACAGGCCCATGACGACGAAGACCTCACCCGGCGCCACGTCGAAGCTCAGGTCACAGACCGCTGCGACGCAGCCGGTGCGCTCCTTGAGGTCACGGCGGGACAGGGCCCCCAGCTCCGGGGAGGTGGGCACGTCGGCACCCTTGGCGCCGAAGACCTTCCAGAGGTTCTGGACCGAGATGACCGGGTCCGCCGAGCGGCCGGGTGCCCCGGCCGGGGTGGTCGGGGTCGCGAGCAGCTCGTCGCTCGTGGCAGTTGTCATGGTGGCCTCTCCTGCACTCTCCTGGCTGACCTGCTGGCTGACCTGCTGGGTGGACTGGGGCTGGGTGGACTGGGCCTGGGTGGTCGACTGCGAGGGCGTGCTCATCCGCTGAACCACCTCTGGGCTGACGGGCGGATGTTCTGCCAGACGTGCTTGGTCTCGTAGTACTCGGCGAGCCCGGCCTGACCCAGCTCACGGCCGAGACCGGACTGCTTGAACCCGCCCCACTCCGCCTGGGGGACATAGGGGTGGTAGTCGTTGATCCACACGGTGCCGTGCCGCAGCCGCTGGGCCACCCGTTGCGCACGGCCGGCGTCCTGGGTCCAGACCGCTCCTGCCAGACCGTAGGGGGTGTCGTTGGCGATGCGCACCGCGTGCGCCTCGTCGGTGAACCGCTCCACGGTGAGCACCGGACCGAAGGACTCCTCTTGCACGACCCGCATACCAGCATGGCACTCATCGAGCACGGTGGGCCGGTAGAAGTAGCCGTCTTGGAGACCCTCCGTGTCGGCTCGGAAACCCCCGCACCGCAGGACCGCTCCCTCGGCGATCCCGTCCTTGACGTAGCTGGACACCTTCTCCAGGTGCGCTGCGGAGATGAGGGCGCCGGTCTCGGCGCGCTCGTCGAACGGGCCCCCCAGCCGGATGGCCTCGGCACGCCGGACCACCTCGTCGACGACGCGGTCGTGCACCTCGTCCTGGACGATGAGTCGCGAGCCCGCCGAGCACACCTGGCCCGAGTGCAGGAACACCGCGGTGAGGGCGAAGTCGACAGCCGTCTCGAGGTCGGCGTCGGCGAAGATGATGTTGGGGTTCTTGCCGCCCAGCTCCAGGGCGACCTTCTTGACCGTCTGTGCGGCGGCGGCCATGATCCACCGGCCGGTGTCGAGACCCCCGGTGAACGAGACGAGGTCGACGTCCGGGTGCTCAGCCAGCGGGGCGCCGACCTGGTCACCCGGGCCGAGCACGAGGTTGCCGACGCCGGCGGGCAGGCCGGCCTCCTCGAGGCTGCGCATGAGCAGGATGGCCGTCGACGGGGTCAGCTCGCTCGGCTTGAGGACGAAGGTGTTTCCGGCGAGCAGGGCCGGGGCGACCTTCCACGAGGTCTGCAGCAGCGGGTAGTTCCACGGGGTGATCAGCCCGCAGACGCCCACCGGCTCGCGGACCACCCGGCTGATCGCGTCGTCGCGACCGGTGTCGATGACCCGCCCGGCGTCGGTGCCCGCGACGCCCCCGTAGTAACGGAAGCAGCTGATGACGTCGTCGATGTCGTACTCCGCCTCGACGAGCCGCTTTCCGGTGTCGAGGCTCTCCGCACGCGCGAACTGCGCCTTGTCGCGCTGCAGGAGGTCGGCGGTCCGCAGGAGCAGGGCCCCCCGCTCCACCTCGGGCGTCCGCGGCCAGGGCCCCTCGTCGAAGGCCCGCCGTGCTGCCGCGATCGCGCTGACGGTGTCGGCGCTGCCGCCCTCCGAGACGGTGCTGACGAGACGTCCGTCAGCCGGACATCGAATCTCCCGACGACGTCGGGAGAGAGCCTCGACCCACTCGCCGTCCACGTAGAGCTCTGGCATGCCGCACCCTTCTCCATGGAGAACAGGCGAGCGAATGCTGTCTCTCATTGCGCACCTGTTTGCTAATGGTGCAACAGAGTGGCCCCGGTCTGTGCGACTGTCAAGACCCTGCGGCATACCCGAAAGACCGGACCGGTAATCACGTCGACGGCCGAACGAACGGCCGTCCGTGACCCCACCTGCCTCAAGTCCTGCGCCTGCGGTCGGAGTGCTTGACCCGAACCACCATCGACGGCAGACTGTTGCGTATTGCTCTTCGTGTTGTGTAATACGCATCGTTTGGAGGACCCACATGGCACCTCGCCCCGCGGCCGGCAGCGAGTACGTCCTGACCATCTCGTGCCCGGAGGCACCCGGGATCGTCTACGCCGTCAGCAGCTTCCTCGTCCAGCAGAACGGGAACATCAGCCAGAGTCAGCAGTTCGACGACCGGCTCAGTGACACGTTCTTCATGCGGGTCCAGTTCAGCGTCGTCAACGGTGACCTTGCCCAGCTGAAGGACCGTTTCGCGAGGGTCGCCCAGGCCTTCCAGATGTCCTGGCAGCTCCACGACGCCGCGACGCCGACCCGTACCCTGATTCTGGTCTCACGCTTCGGGCACTGCCTCAACGACCTTCTCTACCGCGCGCGGATCGGTGCGTTGAACGTGGAGATCGCCGGCGTGGTGTCGAACCACCGAGACTTCGAGGACATCGTCACGACGTACGGGGTGCCCTTCCACCACATCCCGGTCACGCCGGACACCAAGGAGGAGGCCGAGGCCCGGCTCCTGGCCCTCGTCGACGAGCTCGACGTCGACCTGGTCGTGCTCGCGCGGTACATGCAGGTCCTGTCCGACGACCTGTGCACCAAGCTCGAGGGCAAGGTCATCAACATCCACCACTCGTTCCTGCCGAGCTTCAAGGGGGCCAAGCCCTACCACCAGGCGCACGCCCGGGGTGTGAAGCTCATCGGCGCGACCGCGCACTACGTCACGGCGGACCTCGACGAAGGCCCCATCATCGAGCAGGACGCGGCCCGGGTGGAACCTGTCTCTTATACACATCTGACGCTGCCGACGACGGA
>NZ_JBPGXG010000229.1:0-3438 GCF_056755255.1 Monashia sp. HAY1-5C
CTCCAGGCGCGGGTGGCCGAGCTCGGCGTGCAGGTGCACTACCGCACCGAGGCACCCGACGCGGACCTGCTCCGGGCGCAGTACGACCTCGTCGTCGCCGCCGACGGGCTCAACTCGCAGGTGCGGACGCGGTACGCCGACGCCTTCGGTCCGAGCCTGGACCGGCGCCACAACAAGTACATCTGGTTCGGCACCGACCTGGTGTTCGAGGCGTTCCAGTTCATCGTCCGCAACACGCAGTGGGGGACGATGCAGATCCACGGCTACCCCTACTCCGACCAGGGATCGACGTTCATCGTGGAGATGCACGAGGACGTCTGGCGCCGAGCCGGTTTCGACCGCACCGAGGAGGAGGTGTTCCCGCCCGGGGTCTCCGACGACTACGCGGTCGGGCGCGTGGCGGAGATCTTCGCCGAGGACCTCCGCGGCCACCGCATCCTCACCAACAACTCCAAGTGGCTGAGCTTCACGACGGTGCGCAACGACCGCTGGCACGACGAGAACGTCGTCCTGCTCGGCGACGCGGCGCACACGGCCCACTTCTCCATCGGTTCGGGGACCAAGCTCGCCATGGAGGACGCCCTGGCCCTGGCGGCCTGCCTGCACGAGCACGACTCGGCGCCCGAGGCCCTCGCCGCCTACCAGGTGGAGCGCAAGCCCGTCGTCGAGTCGACCCAGCGGGCGGCGCAGGCGAGCCTCGAGTGGTTCGAGAACATCGGGATGTACGCCGGCCAGGACACCGACGAGTTCACGTTCAACCTGCTCACGCGGTCGCGGCGGATCACCTTCGAGAACCTCAAGGACCGGGACGCGGAGTTCGCCCGGCGCATCGAGGCCGGCTTCGCCCGGCGCAGCGG
This sequence comes from Monashia sp. HAY1-5C, assembly GCF_056755255.1. NCBI lineage: Bacteria > Bacillati > Actinomycetota > Actinomycetes > Micrococcales > Intrasporangiaceae > Intrasporangium > Monashia sp. HAY1-5C. The sequence goes on from NZ_JBPGXG010000229.1 coordinate 858, forward strand.
CTCGGGCGAGGAGGCACCGGCGATGTTCCAGCCGACGCGGATCGGCGCTCTCGAGCTGAAGAACCGGATCGTCCTGTCCCCCATGGACATGTACTCCGCCGTCGACGGGGTGCCGGGCGAGTTCCACCTCGTGCACCTGGGCTCCAAGGCGCTCGGCGGTGCCGGGCTCGTCATGTCCGAGATGACGTGCGTGTCCCCCGAAGGTCGCATCACGCCGGGCTGCCCGGGTCTGTGGTCCGACGAGCAACGCGACGCGTGGGCGCGGGTGACCGCGTTCGTCCACGAGCACAGCACGGCCAGGATCGGCCTGCAGCTGGGGCACTCCGGGCGCAAGGGCTCCACCAGGCTCATGTGGGAGGGCATGGACGAGCCACTCGGAGAAGGCAACTGGGAGGTCGTCGGCCCCTCGGCGCTGCCCTACGGCGAGGGCTGCCACGTGCCGCGCGAGATGACCCGGGCGGACATGGACCGCGTCGTCACCGAGTTCCGGGACGCCGCCCGTCGCGGCGTGGAGGCCGGGTTCGACCTCGTCGAGGTGCACGCGGCGCACGGCTACCTGCTCTCCTCGTTCCTGTCCCCCATCTCCAATCTGCGGACCGACGACTACGGCGGCTCGCCGGAGAACCGGCTGCGGTTCCCCCTCGAGGTGTTCGACGCGGTGCGCGGTGCCGTGCCGGCGAGCGTCCCGGTCACCGTCCGCATCTCCGCGACGGACTGGGCGCCGGACGGCAACACCGAGCACGACGCGGTCCAGATCGCGCGCGCCTTCATCGAGCACGGTGCCGCCGCCATCGACGTGTCGTCCGGGCAGGTCACCAAGGAGGAGAAGCCGGCGTTCGGGCGCTCCTACCAGACGCCGTTCGCCGACCGGATCCGTCACGAGGTGGCGCGCCCGGCCGGTGTGGCCGTCATCGCCGTCGGGGCCATCTCCTCCTACGACGACGTCAACTCCATCCTCCTCGCCGGCCGCGCCGACCTCTGCGCCCTCGGACGCACGCACCTCTACGACCCGCAGTGGACGCTGCACGCCGCAGCCGAACAGGGGTACGTCGGGCCCGCCGCGGAGTGGCCGACGCCGTGGAAGGCGGGTCGACGCCGTCCGCCGACGTCGCGCACCGACAAGATCCCGCCCCGGCTCGCACTGCTGCGCGACGCGGGTTCGGACGACGTGCACCTCCGGTGGCGCCCCGGTGCCCCTGCGGCCGCTCCCGCGGAAGACGTCGTGTCGGTGTGAACGGCAGCCCGCTCGCCCACGCGTCCGTGCGGTCGCGGATCGAGTGGATCGACACCGACGCGGCCGGGATCTACCACAACAGCACGGTGGTGCGGCTGGTCGAGACCGTCGAGGCCGCGCTGGTGCGCGACCGCGGCCTCGACGGCTACTTCCCCGTGGCCCCCAGGGTCCGCTACGAGGCGGACTTCGAGGCGCCGCTGTTCTTCGGGCAGGAGGTCACGACGACCCTTGCCGTCACCGAGCTGGGCACCACCTCGATGACCTTCTCCTTCGAGGTCTGGGGTGAGGCCTTCGAGGGCGCGCCGCGCACGCGCGCGGCGCGGGGGCGCTACGTCACCGTGCACCTGGACCGGGACGGGTCGGGCCGGGCCACGACCTCCCCGTGGCCCGCCGACTGGGTCGAGAAGCTCTCCCGCGCCTGACCGGCGACAGCACACCCGAGGTTGCTGCTCCCGGTCCGGCTAGCGGCCGGATGTCGCGCGCGGACGCAGGCGAGTGTGGCTCCATTGACAGGACCCTGACCGGGCCGCAGGCTCGGGGGAGCAGGCCACCCCCGGGGTCGTCGAACGGAGTCCATGGGCATGACGATGGCGAAGGCGGAGCCCCGCAACGCCCTGCCCGCGGAGCTGACCAGCTTCGTGGGCCGGCGCCAGGAGCTGGGCGACATCCGGCGGCTGCTGGCAGGCAGCCGGATGCTGACGCTGACCGGGATGGGCGGCGTCGGCAAGACCCGCCTCGCGCTGAGAACGGCTGCGGGGGTGCGGCGCGCCTTTCCCGACGGTGTGTGGTTCGTCGAGCTGGCTGCCCTCAGCGACCCCCAGCTGCTGCCCCACACGGTCGCGAGCGCCCTGGGCCTGGACCACGTCTCCGAGGCCCCCCTCGCCGACCTCGCCGACCACCTCCAGGACAAGCAGCTGCTCCTGGTCCTCGACAACTGCGAGCACCTGACCGAGGCCTGCGCCGTCGTGGCCAGCAAGCTGCTCGCCGCGGCACCGGGGCTGCACGTCCTGGCGACGAGTCGGCACGTGCTCGGCGTCGAGGGCGAACAGGTCCTCGCCATCCCGCCGCTGTCCACGCCCGGGGACGTCGATGGTCGCGCCGGCGACGCCATGCACTACGAGGCCGTGGCCCTGCTCGCGGACCGGGCCAGCGCCGTCGATCCCGGATTCCGGGTCACCGACGAGAACCGGGACGGCGTGGTCGAGCTCTGCCGGAGGCTGGACGGTCTGCCGCTCGCCCTCGAGCTCGCTGCGGTCTGGCTGCGGGCGCTCTCGCCGGCGGAGGTGCTGGACCGGCTCGAGGACCGTTTCTCGCTGCTCACGAGTGCCCGCCGCGCGGTGCCGGCGC
>NZ_JBPGXG010000230.1:0-3297 GCF_056755255.1 Monashia sp. HAY1-5C
GTGCAACGACCGGCTCGCCGGTCAGGGCGCTCTCGAGGATCTTCTCCTTGCGCACGTAGTGCGAGAAGCGTTCGTGGTCGCCCGGCTCCTGGAGCTCCTCACGGACCTCCTCGCGCTCGATCGTCGCCGTGCCCGTGCTGCGCAGCGGCTGCGGCTCGTTCTCGAAGGGGTCGGGAGGCATCGTGCTCATGTCGCGAGTGTAGGACGGGACGCGGCGCCCTCGAGCAGCCGTGCACCGGCCGGATAGGTGGCGAGGACCCCGGGCAGCGCGCCCGGGGTCCCGGAGAGCAGCACGGCCTCGACGCCGGCCCGCGGGGCCGTGGGGTCGGCCGCCAGCCCGAGGCGGCGCAGGGTCTGGCGGGCGACGGCGACCGGGGAGTCGAAGATCGTGACGCCGACCGGGACGGCGGCGGCGATCCGGTCCGCGACGAGACCGTAGTGCGTGCAGCCGAGGACGAGCGAGCGGACCCCCGGCGGCGTGCGCTCGGCCGCCGCGGCGACCGCGTCGTCGATGGCGTCGAGGTCACCGGACTCGATGGCCTCGGCGAGGCCGAGCGCCGCCACCGCGTGGGTCTCGACGTCGGCTGCGAACGCGTCGACGAGGCCGCGCAGGTAGTCGCTGGAGGTCGTGGCGGCCGTCGCCCACACGGCGACGGGTCCCCCGCCGGCAGCGGCCGGGCGGATGGCCGGGACGGTGCCGATGACCGGCACCGCGGGCTCGAGCTCGGCCCGTACGGCGTCGAGCCCGTGCACCGACGCGGTGTTGCACGCGACGACCACCGCGTCGGGGGCGTGCTCGAGCGCGGCCCGGGCGAGGTCGAGGACGAGGTGGCGCACGTCCTCGGGGGTGCGTGGCCCGTACGGCATGTTGTCCGGGTCCATCGCGAGCACGAGCCCGAGGTCGGGACGCAGCGTCTGCAGGGCGTCGGCGTAGGCGACGAGGCCCAGACCACTGTCGACGAAGGCGACACGCCTCCGCGGGGTTGACGGCGCGGACGGCTGGACAGAGGGCGCGGTGGGGCCGATGAGGTCCAAGGGTGGCACCGTCAGTTCATCGTCGGGTCGTCGGGGAAGCTCGCGACGTAGGCGAGGCCGTCGCGCTGGCGGCGCAGCACGGCCCGCCACAGGTCGTCCGGCTCGGACGTGAACGCGTCGCGCACCTCCGCGTCGACGACGTACCAGTCGCCCCGGAGGATCTCGCCCTCCAGCTGCCCGGCGTCCCAGCCGGAGTAGCCGGCGAAGATCCGCATCCCCGCCAGCTCGGCCGCGACGACGGGCGTCGGCACGTCGAGGTCGACGAGCCCGATCGAGCCGAAGAGGCGCTTGACGCCGAGCGGCTCGGGCACGTCTCCGGGCACCGTGACGATGCCCAGCGCCGACGAGGTGGACACCGGGCCGCCCTGGAAGATGACCTGCGGAGCCGTGACGACGCGCTCCCACCCGGGCAGGACCGAGTCCACGCCCGCGGTCAGGGGCTTGTTGAGCACGACGCCCTGGGCGCCGCCCTCGTCGTGGTGGAGCATGAGCACGACCGAGCGGTGGAAGACGTCGCCGCCGACGGAGGGCGTTGCCACGAGCAGACGGCCGGTGTGGAAGCGCGGGCTCACGGGCCCAGCCTTCCACACCGGCCGATCGGGTCGCCGACGCCGCGGGGCGTCGCGACGGGATGGTTCTCCGGGTTGCTCAGAAGCGGGCGCCGCGGCGGTTCGGACGCTCGTCGTCACCCCAGCGGGACACCAGGCCCTGGTCGCGGTCGCGGTCGCGGCCGCGACGACCGTCGCGCCCGTCACGGTCGCGGTGGCCGCCGTGGTGGGGGCGGACGCCGTCCCGCGAGCCATGGCGCGGGCCGCGGGGGCCGGCCGGGCCGCGTCGGTGCTGCTTCGGGCCGGCGATGAGGCGCTGGAAGTCCTCCTCGGCGATCGCGACGCCGCTCGGCGTCGCGGCGCCGGTGGCCGCGATGATCGCGTCGCCGGGCGTGGCCCGGACCGGCGCGATGTCGAGGCCGGCGTCCTTGAGCTGGCGCTCCATCGTCTTGCGCTGGTGCGGCAGCGCGAGGGTCACCACGGTGCCCTTGTCACCGGCGCGGGCCGTGCGGCCCGAGCGGTGCAGGTAGTCCTTGTGGTCGGCCGGCGGGTCGACCTGCAGGACGACCGACACGTCGTCGACGTGGATGCCGCGGGCGGCGACGTCGGTCGCGACGAGCACCGGCAGGGTGCCGTCGCGGAACGCGCCGAGGACGCGGTTGCGCTGGCCCTGGTTGAGGCCTCCGTGCAGCGCCGCGGCCATGACGCCCTGCTCACGCAGCTGCAGCGCGATGCGGTCGGCGCCGAGCTTGGTCCGGCAGAAGACGACCGTGCGGCCCTCCCGGTTGGCGACCTCGGCGGTGATGACCTTCTTGTGCTGCGGGTCGATGAGGAGCACGTGGTGCTCCATCGTCTCGACCGAGGCCGTGGCGTCGTCGGTCGAGTGGACGACCGGCTCGTCGAGGTACTTCGCGACGAGGTCGTCGATGCCACGGTCGAGCGTCGCCGAGAAGAGGAGGCGCTGGCCCTCGGCGGGAATCCGGTCGAGGGTCGTCGTGATCTCGGCCATGAAGCCCATCTCGGCCATGTGGTCGGCCTCGTCGAGGACCGTGATGGTGATGTCGTCCATCTCGACGGCGCCGCGCTCGAGCAGGTCGTTGAGGCGGCCCGGCGTCGCGATGAGGATGTCGACGCCCTTGTTGAGCGCGTTGATCTGGGTCGTGTAGCTCAGGCCGCCCGCCACGAGCTTGTGGCGCAGACCGGTGACGTGCACGAGCGGCTCGAGGGCGTCGGAGACCTGCATGGCCAGCTCACGCGTCGGCGTGAGGATCAGCGCGTGCGGCCGGCGCGGGCGGCGGGGCGCCTCGGCCTCGAGCAGGCGGGCGATGAGCGGCAGGCCGAACGCGAGGGTCTTGCCCGAGCCGGTCTGGCCACGGCCGAGGACGTCCTTGCCCGCGAGGGCGTCGGGAATCGTCGCGGCCTGGATCGGGAACGGCGTCGTGATCCCGTCGCGGGCGAGGCGCTCGACGAGCCGCTCGGGCAGCCCGAGGGCGGCGAAGCCGTTGTCGGCGGCAACCTCGACGGGGCCGTCGGAGACCGGCTTGCGCGTGGCCTTGGTCCACGTGTCGGCGTCCATGCGCTCGGCCTCGGCGTCCTCGAAGCTCATCGGGGCGCGGTCGGCGTCGCGGCCGGAGAAGCGGTCGTCGCGTTCGAAGCGGGGCCGGTCGAAGCGGGGACGGTCGTCACGGCGCTGGAAGCCGCGGTCGCCACGGTC
>NZ_JBPGXG010000231.1:0-3290 GCF_056755255.1 Monashia sp. HAY1-5C
GAAGTCGTCGAGAACACTCATGAGGGCCTCCCCCACCGGGAACGCAACTCCTCCGCTCGATGGCGGTCGTCCCCACCTGCGCACAGGAGGATCGCCGCCAGTTGGCCGCGTTCCCACCCGGTGGGTTCACCGGTCTTTGCCTCCAACCGGATCAGTTGCGAACGCTGCGCTTCGCTGAGTCCGCCAGTGACGCGATCGACCTCGTTGGCGTTGGAGTTGTTCATCGCTTCCTCCCCAGCGCTCGGTCGGTCACGGCCTGCAGGGCCACCGTTGGCGGGCTCGTCGAGTTGCGCCGGGCCTGCTCCACCTTCAGGCGGGCGTTCGACACACGCGACCGTTCGTCTGGGGTGAATCGCTCAGGGTCTAGCAGACCGTTGTGCTCGGGGCCATACCAGGCGCGTGGGACCTTCACGGTTCACTCCTTTGACTCGAGTCCGTCTCTGGAGGCGGAGTGCCTCGGAGACTAGTCGTGACGTTGCTAGACGCCCCGTTGCCGCTCTGGACCGCCGGGTCGGGGTGAGTGGGTGCGGAAGTGGCATTGGAATCTTTGGGGGGCTGATACAGGCTGCGGTCGGCGCGCCACGCGAGGTGCATGGCTGACCAATCGCTGGTCTGCATGTGCGAAACACGTACGCACAGTGGCTGCCAGCAGGACCGGACGATGAGTAGATCGGTGTGTCCGTTGACCGACTCCCAGATCACGCGATGGAGCAACCGGCCACCGGAGGATGCCGGATACCGATGACGACAACCGGAGCGCCCACCGCGTAGCGCAAGCAGACAGCCGGTGAGGGGGTCGATGTCGATGCGCCACCACACCGACTCGGGGACCGTTGCCTCCATCTCGGCTCGCGCCTCATCCACAAGCGTGCTCATGCCCATGTTCCTCGACGCATGTGAACACCGCAGATCTCACCCATATGGGACACCAAGACCCGGCATCGCCGCCCCGTGGAAACTGCCACTGCTGCGCATCTCGGCTTCGAGTCGAGAGCCTCGCGCAGCGTTGCGGGCAAAGCACCCTTCTGCTCGTGGGGCGCGCACGCTGCGCAGGCGCAACCCGTCCAGTCATCGGCCTCGCCGACGACCCACATGACCGTCTCGCCGTTCGAGTCGATGCACTCCTGCAACTCGAAGCCGTTTTCGAGATTCACTGTTACAACCGGCAATGCCTCGCCCATGCTCAGGACCACCCTATGACTCGAGACTCGCCGAAGGCCGACGCCGGTCGGGGTGGCGTGCTTCCCCGGAGTCGTCGACTGGGACGAGGCCGGTCGGAAGGTGGGGTCAGCCGCTCTCCGGACATCGCCCGGGTAAGAAGCGTCAGGGCAAACGAGGGGCCATGCTCAATCGATCGCGGCACACGTTCTCGCCAAAGCGCTTCTATGGCGACGCCATTCAGGCCCCTGTTGGCGGCCAATGTTACCTGGGCACGCACGTCGGAAGCGTTCCGGGCATACTCTGCTTCGCGCGGACTGACGGTTGAGATGCAGGCGACGAGTCGCTCGAGGATGTCACGCGCACGCGCCTCCTGCCCATCTGGTGTCTGATGGCCTGATAGGCCCTCGCTGGCGTGGGCTGATGCGTGGGCTGATGCGTGGGGTGTTGCGTGGGGAGTGGCCTGGGGTGTTGCGGGCTCTCCATCCTGCGCCCAGCCCGGCTCAGTCAACCGCCAGACGGTCGCGTGGCCCGGCGCCGAGCGGGCCGCTTGCTGGATCAGCCCCGCGTCTCGAAGCCTGAGCGTCGCTTTGCGGATCGTCTCCGAAGAGAGGCCTCCAAGGCACTTCGAGATAGTCGCGTGAGAGGGTCGCGCGTTCGCGCCGGTGGCGTAGTCGGCGTACTCGGCGAGGATGAACCCAACTGCAACAGCCGTCGGGTCGAGCCCAGCCTCCATCAACATCGAACGCCACTCAACCACAAACCGCTGCGAAGTCACCTGGGGACACCCGCCTCGACGGTTCGCACCGCGGTCCCGGTTCTCAAGTACTGACAACTGGCCACCCCAGGCCCTCCTCTGACGGTTTAGTTCTCCAGGAGCCGCGCGTTCCTGGGTCTTACCTGGAGCCCCTAATTGGGGCTCACCCACTTTTCGCCAGTGACCTTTTTGGTGCGACGCCATTCTAGTGCACCCAGAGGCCGCAGGCATAGTCGTCAAGGGGTGAGTTACCCTGAGCGGAACGCGGATTCGCGCCCGCGCAGACTGGTGGTCCGACCTCTGACGGGCCGAGCGGTCGATAAGACAAACCCCCGGTAGTAACCGCTCGCCGGGGGTTTGCCGCGTCAAATGTCAATAGAAATGCGCGATCTTGAGCACGCCCCCGCACGCCTTTGTAAATAGCACTGCCGCACTGCCGCCATCTAAGGATGGGAGGAAGTGTCGAAACCCGATGACTGCACTGTGCGAAAGTTGATCCGCGGTCGGGTTTCAGTCGCTCCGAGGCACGAACGACCGCCGTCAAGCCGGTTGCCCGCGCTCCCTCAACTGACCGGCGGCGGCGGCGCGGATCTCATCGGGTGCCGGGGGACCCCAGACCATGGAGACGCTCACTGTCGAGGTGTCCATACCGCCAGGCCCGCCGACGTTGAAGGCCGCGGCAGGGTGGACGGTGATGCTGCCCTCCGCCCCGATGGTCTGGACGATGATGCGTCGCCGGAGGTCGAGCGGGAGGGCGTCGAACGCCCTCTTGGCCTCGTCCATGTCAGCGGAGCCGGTGTACCACTCCATGAGGTTGTCGGCGGCGACGGCCGGGCGTGACGCCTCGAGACGCTCGATCTGCGCTCGGATTCTCGTGGTGATGCGCTGCATCTGCTCGGCGGTGAGGATGTCGTCGGCGAACTGGTCGGCGGCGCTGTTGAGCCGACTGCGGAGCCGTTCGATCTCTGGGCCGGGATCCACGGGCTTCGAGTCGTCGTCGTGTAGCCGCTGCGCATCGAGGGCCATGAGGATGATGCTGGTGACGTGCTCGTCGAGGTGTCGCATGTTCCGGCCACCGTGGCGGATGCCGCTCCCTCGCGTGGCTCCGCTCGCTGACCTCGGACAGCGATAACGGCGCAGTGACTCCCTGCCTTCCGGGACCGCTCCGACTTGGAGCGGTGTGCCGCATGTGCCGCAGGCTGCGATGCCGGAGAGGAGGTACCGCCGCCCGTTTGACGCCTTCCGGTTTGCCGCCGAGCGATTCTGGAGCGTGTTCTGCAGGCGGTCGAATGTGGCCCGGTCCACGACGGGTTCCCACGCCCCCTTTCCCACGATCTCGCCCTTGTACGTGAGCAGGCCTGCGATGCGCGGCTTC
>NZ_JBPGXG010000232.1:0-3280 GCF_056755255.1 Monashia sp. HAY1-5C
CGTTCGGGCAGTACGGGTCGGCGAAACCGACGTGCACCACCGGCCCCTCGACGTCGTACACCGTGTGCTCGCGACCCCAGGTGCGGTCGACGACCTGGTCGGGGACGACCACGGTCCCCGGCCCCTGGTCCGCGCGGAGGGAGCCGACGGCGCACGGCGCGAGCACCTGGCGGGCGCCCACCGCGCGCAGCGCCCAGAGGTTGGCGCGGTAGTTGACCCGGTGCGGCGGGAACCGGTGGCCCTTGCCGTGCCGTGCGACGAAGGCCACCGACCGGCCCCCGACCTCGCCGACGACGAGGGGGTCGCTCGGGCGGCCGAACGGGGTGTCGACCTCGACGGTCTCGTACTCGTCGAGGAACTCGTAGAGCCCGGAGCCGCCGATGACGCCGATCTCGGCACGCGGCCCGCCTCCGCCGGTCCCGGACGCCGCGGCGGACGCAGCGCCGGTCACGGCGCCGGGCGCGAGGAGGGCGGTGGGCTCGGCGTCGGGGTGGCCGGCGGCGTCAGTCGTCATGGCCCGAGCCTAGGGCGGGGGTCCCGGCGGGATGCCGGGGCGACCCGGACCTGGGGACGAAGCCCCGCAGCGTCAGGAGGATGTGGACGAGGAGCCCGCGGCAGCCGTCGAGGACGAGGACGAGGAGGACGACGAGGAGGACGACGAGGACGAGTCGGCGGGGGAGGACGACCCCGTCGAGGAGGAGTCCGACCCGCCGTTCGAGCCCCCGGCCGAGGAGTCGGCCGACGACGAGGTGCTCGCGGCCTTCGAGCCCTTGCCGCTCGAGTTGGACGCGCGGGAGTCGGTCTTGTAGAAGCCCGAGCCCTTGAACGCGATGCCGACCGGGTGGATCACCTTGCGCAGCCGCGGCTGGCCGCACTCCGGGCACACCGTCAGGGCGTCCTCGGTGAACGACTGGCGGATGTCGAAGGCGTGCCCGCACTCGGTGCACGCATAGGAGTAGGTGGGCATGAGGACCTCGGTGATCGGAAAGAGACGGGAAGACCGTCGTCCAGTCTACGACCAGCCCGCGAGGCGACCGGCGCGGCTGACCGCCCGGATGCGCTCGACGGTGCGCCGCCGGACCGTCGTGGTGGCCACGACGAGGAACTGGTCGCCGTGCCGCAGGGTCGTGTGCGGCTCGGGGACGAACCCCTCGCCGCCCCGTACGACGAGCGTGACGTTGGCGCCCCGGGGCAGGCGCAGTTCGAAGAGGGCCACGCCGTGCAGCCGTGACTCGCTCCCCACGGACACCTTCACGACCTCGGCGCCGATCTCGATGAGCGGCGTCGACTCGAGGTCGACGTCGACGGAGTGGACGCCCTCGGTGAGCCCGAGCCGGCGGGCCACCCAGGGCAGCGTCGGGCCCTGCACGACGGTGAAGACGACGACGAGCATGAAGACGAGGTCGAAGATCCACTCCGTGTCGGGGGTCCCGGCGGTCAGCGGGACGGTCGCCAGCACGACCGGGACGGCGCCGCGCAGCCCCGCCCACGACAGGAAGGCCTGCTCGCGCCAGGGCACCCGGAACCACACCGTCGACAGGAACACCGACAGCGGCCGGGCCACGAGCAGCAGGACCAGCCCGATGACGACCGCCGGGACCAGCTGCTCGTCGAGGCGGGTCGGGTCGGCGAGCAGGCCGAGGAGGACGAACAGGCCGATCTGGGCGATCCAGCCCAGGGCGTTGGCGAAGCTCTGCACCGGCGTCCGGTTGGGCAGGCCCATGTTGCCGAGCACGAGCGCCGACAGGTAGGCCGCGAGGAACCCGCTGACGTGCACCGCGGCGCCCACGGCGTAGGCGAGCACGGTCAGGGCGACGACGCCGATGGAGAACAGGGCCGAGGAGCCGCCCGCGACGCGTCGCAGCAGCTGGCCGCCCACCCAGCCGACGGCGATGCCGACGACCGCGCCGCCGAGGAGCTCGAGCACCGCGTGGAGCACGAGCAGCCACCACGGCTCGCCGTGGCTTCCCGGGACGCCCTGGGCGGCGAAGGCGACGACGAGGATGACGACCGGCGCGTCGTTGAACCCGGACTCCGCCTCGAGCATCCCCGAGAGCCGTCGCGGCAGCGGCACGTTGCGCAGCACCGCGAACACGGCTGCCGCGTCGGTCGAGGTGACGATGGCGCCGACGAGCAGCGAGATCGTCCACGACAGCGGCAGGATCGTGTGGGCGGCCACGGCGACGACGAGCACGGAGACGACGACGCCGACGGTCGCGAGGACCGACGCCGGCGCCACGGCCTGCCGGATGTTGTCCCACGAGGTCGTCAGGCCGCCCTCGGCCAGGATGAGGACGAGGGCGGCGTAGCCGAGCACCCGGGTGATCGACGCGTCGTCGAACTGGATACCGGCGCCCGCGTTGCCGAGGGCCAGGCCGATCCCGAGGTAGAGCAGCAGCGAGGGCAGGCCCGAGCGGACCGACAGGCGGACCGCGGCCACGGCGACGAGGAGCACGAGCGAACCGACGAGGAGCACGCCCGTGAGGTCGTCGAGCGTCATGGTCGACGACGTGATGGACGGGGCTCGGGTCACCGGTGCTCCTCGCGGTCAGGCCCAATCCAACCATTGCGCCACCCGCCGCCCGGGCACCCCCGTGCCGCGGGCTGCGTCGGTGGGCCGTGGCCTAGGCTCGTCGCGTGTCACGGATGAAGCGCGCCCGTCGGATCGTCCTGCTCGTCGCCGTACTCGTCGTCTTCGTCCTCGTCGGCGCGGGCGTGCTCGCCGTCGGAGTGGTGCGCCAGACCTTCCCGCAGACCACCGGCACGCTCCAGATCGAGGGCCTGACCAGCTCGGTGTCGGTCAAGCGCGACGACCGCGGTGTCCCGACGATCTACGCCGACGACGCCCAGGACCTCTTCCGGGCACAGGGCTTCGTCAGTGCCCAGGACCGCTTCTTCGAGATGGACCTGCGACGCCACGTCACCGCCGGGCGCCTGTCCGAGCTCGTGGGCGCGGGTGGCCTGCAGAGCGACAAGGTCATCCGCACGATGGGGTGGCGACGCGTCGCCGAGGCCGAGCTGCCCAAGCTCGCGCCGGAGACGCGTCAGTACCTCCAGGCGTACGCCGACGGCGTCAACGCCTACATCAAGCAGGCCGAGTCGCCGGAGAAGATGTCGCTGGAGTACACCTTCCTGCTGCGCACCAACCCCGGCTACCGCGTCGAGCCGTGGACGCCGGTCGACTCGCTGGCCTGGCTCAAGGCGATGGCGTGGGACCTGCGCGGCGACTACAACGACGAGCTGGCCCGCGCGCGCCTCTCGCGCAACCGCACCCTCAAGC
>NZ_JBPGXG010000233.1:0-3080 GCF_056755255.1 Monashia sp. HAY1-5C
CAGCGAGCGAGGAACGAGCGAGCGGAGCGGAGGAAGGCGACGGCTGAAGGGCGCCGCGGCACGCGCGCAGCGAAGCGAAGCGCAAAAGGTTCAGTCGAAGTGCACGTCCAGGCCGTGGTGCGGGAACACCGCCGACCGCGTCGCCATGACGGCGCGGTCGACCTCGCTGGCCGGGTCGTAGCCCATCTCCCAGGAGCGCCACCAGAGCGGGCCGTCCTCGGCGGTGAGGTCGCCCATCCGGCGTGGTCCGGGCCGGCCGAAGACGCGTTCGACGTGGTCGCGCCACTCCTGCGGCACCTCCGCCGAGGTCTTGATCGGAGCGTGCGCCGCGATCGCGGTCAGGTGAGTCCACGTCCGCGGCACGACGTCGACGACCTCGTAGCCCCCGCCGCCGAGGGCCACCCAGCGGCCCTCGCAGACATCGTGCCCGAGGCGGTGGAACGCGTCGGCCACGGCGCGCTGGGCGTCGACGCTGACGGCGAAGTGCGCCAGGGGGTCCTCGGCGTGGGTGTCGCAGCCGTGCTGCGTCACGAGCACGTCCGGCTTGAAGGCGCGCACGACCGGCGGCACGACGGCGTGGATCGCCCGTAGCCAGCCGGCATCCGCCACCCCCGGCGGCAGGGACACGTTGACGGCGGTGCCCTCGGCGCCCTTGCCACCGATGTCGCTGGGCCACCCCGTGCCCGGGAAGAGCGCCCGGCCCGACTCGTGGACCGAGATCGTGAGCACCCGCGGGTCGTCCCAGAAGATCCGCTCGACGCCGTCACCGTGGTGGACGTCGACGTCGACGTAGGCGACGCGCGCGGCACCGTGGTCGAGCAGCCACCGGATGCCCACGGCGATGTCGTTGTAGACGCAGAAGCCGCTCGCCGTCCCCGGCATGGCGTGGTGCAGCCCGCCGGTGAAGTTGACGGCGTGCTCGGCCGTTCCCTCCCACACCGCACGGGCGCTGTCGACGGTGCCGGCGACGACGCGGGCGCTGGCCTCGTGCATGCCGCGGAAGGCCGGGTCGTCCTCGGTGCCGAGGCCGCGGGCCGGGTCGGCGGACGCCGGGTCCTCGGAGGCCGCCCGGACGGCCGCGACGTACTCGGGGTCGTGGACGGTCTCGATGAGCGAGTCGGGCGCGGCCTGCGCCCCGACGACCTCGACACCGGGTAGCCCGAAGATCCCGAGGGACTCGCAGAGGCGCGCCGTGAGGTCGAGCCGCACCGGCGCCATCGGGTGGGTGGGCCCGAAGTCGTACCGCGTGAAGGATGAGTCCCAGACGACCCGGGCCTGACTTGGCATGATTGAGACGCTATCGCGTCCGACCCGGCGCGAGCCCCGCGAACGAGGAGCTCCCATGGCCCGCAACCGCCTGTACGACGACGACGTCATCGTCATCGGGCTCGGACGTTTCGGCTCGGCGGTCGCCCTGGAGCTGACGCGGCTCGGCAACCGGGTCATCGCCGTCGAGCGCGACAACGCGATCGCCGAGTCCTACGTCAACAAGGTGGCCAAGGTCGTGCACGCCGACATGGCGCACGCCTCCGCCCTGGACATGATCCGCGACGCCGGCCCGAAGATCGCCATCGTCGGCATCGGGTCCTCCGTCGAGTCCTCGGTGCTCGCCGCCGCGAACCTCGTCGACGCCGGCGTGCCCTCCATCTGGGCCAAGGCGCTCTCGCCGGAGCACAAGCGGATCCTCGACCGCATCGGCGTGCACCACGTCATCTCGCCCGAGGCCGACTCCGGCCGGCGGGTCGCGCACCTGGTCAACGGCAAGCTGCTCGACTACATCGAGTTCGACGACGGGTTCGCCATCGTCAAGATCAAGCCGCCGAGCGAGGCGATCGGCTTCACCCTCGAGCAGAGCCAGATCCGTCGCAAGTACGGGGTCACGGTCGTCGGGGTCAAGGCGCCGGGCGAGGACTTCACCTACGCGGTGCCGCAGACGAAGATCTCGGCGCACCACATGCTCATCGTCAGCGGCCCCACCGAGCTGCTCGAGCGCTTCGCCGCCCGGCCGTGACCGGGGTGGGTGACCCGCGAGCAGGACGGGCGGCGGCGCTGGTCCTGCTGTGGGCGGTGACCGTCCCATTCGGCCGACGGGTGACGTCCGCCTGACCGCCTGACCGCCCGACCGCTGCGCGTCCGCCCGGCCCCCGCAGGTCCGCTCGACCGGCGCCTGACGGCTGTCCGGCGGCCGACCGCTCGAGTCAGGCGACGCCTCAGAGCTGCAACGTCGGGCTGGGGTCCGAGCCGAGCGGGAGGACCATGGCGATCTCCTCCTCGCCGTCCTCCTCGCTGACCACGCCCATCGGGCGACGGTAGTCGGTGGGACGGAACCCCATGCCGCTCGCGAAGGCGACGGCGCGCCCGTTCTCGGTGCCGACCCAGTACACGAGGTGGGTCTGGCCGCGCTCCGTGGCGAGGCGGGCGCCCTCCTTGACGAGCGTCGTGGCGACTCCGGAGCCACGCGCCTCCGGCCGCACCCAGAGGCCGAAGAGCTCGCCGGCGGAGGCGTCGTCGCCGGCCTTGGCCGTGCCGACGCTGACAACGCCGACGGCGTCGCCCGCACGTTCGGCGACGAGGCGGGCCGAGCGTCGCATCCGCTCGCGCCAGAGGTCCTCGTCGTACGCCTCCTCCTCGCCGGCCGTCGCCGCGAACGCCTCGGGCGACTCGCGCAGGGCGGCGAGGCGGACGGATCGGTAGTCCTGCCAGTCGTCCTCAGCCAGTGGGCGCACGGTGATCTCGCTCATGGAGCAACCTTCGCACGAAGCCCCTTCGGCGTGCACCCGCAGGGACGTGAACATTTCCCGGCGAAGGTCGCGGCCACGGGGCCCGGGCTCACGGGTCGGTGAGAAGGGCGACCATCTCGAGCTCGTGCAGCTCCTCGCGGCGCGGGTGCGGGTGCGTGGCGCCGGTGGCGACGAAGCCGCAGCGCTCGTACAGGGCCCGGGCCGCGGGGTTGTTGCTCGTCACCTCGAGCAGCACCTCGGACTTGCCGCGTCGACGTGCCTCGTCCAGCACCGCGCGGACGAGCGCCTCCCCGACGCCCCTGCCGCGGGCGCGTGGAGCCACGTAGAGACCGAAAAGCG
>NZ_JBPGXG010000234.1:0-3049 GCF_056755255.1 Monashia sp. HAY1-5C
GCACCACGACCAGTCAGCGAGGTCGCCGACGGTGACGACGGCCACGCGCAGCTCCTGCGGGGTGTGCCAGGCGCACGCCTGTCCGATGAGCGCCGCGGTGAGCGACCGCAGCTCCCGCGCCGGCCCGGAGAGGCCGACGACGCGAGTCGCCTCGAGGTCGAGGACCACGGGTACCTGGTCGAGCACGGGAGGTCGCCGGTCCCCGCCGGCGCACGTGACGTCGGCGCGTTGGTCCGCCAGGCCGAGGCGCAGGACGAGGTGGTCCGGGTCCCCCGGACGCCGACACCACAGCTCGGTGGCGCGGGCGGCGGCGACGTCGAGCAACCGGGCCGGGCCCGGGTGTGTAGCGCGACGCTCGGCCTCGTCGTCGTCGGCGGCCCGTCGCAGCCGGTCCTCGGCCCCGGCGAGGGCGGCACGATGCTCGCGCACCCGCTGCCGGTAGGACGCGCGTCCGGTTCGTCGGTCACCCCACCACTGGGCGAGGAGCAGGACGGGGGACAGCAGCGCGAACAGCAGCAACGTCGGTGAGGAGAGGGCCCAGGCAAGGACGACGGACGCCACGAGCGGCACGCCGGCGGCCACGAGGGGCGCACGCGCGTGCTCCGGGCGCCGCGGCGGCTCGGGGAAGGTCACGGTGCGCTGCGGGGACGGCGCGCGCAGCCGGGGCGAGCGGTGGAACCGGATGCGTCCGTCGGCGACCGTGTGGTGCCCGCGCCGAGCCGGCCCGTCGGCCAGCGCGAGCACCGTCGAGCCGATGCGCAGGAGGTCGCCCGGACACAGCGGCGCACCCTCGCCGGGCAGCTGGGCCCCGTTGAGGGTGGAGCCGTTCGTGGGCTCGAGGTCACGCACGCGGATCCCGTCGCTGCGCACGGTGAGCACGGCATGGGCCCGGGAGATGCCGCGGTCGTCGAGGCGCACGTGCGAGGAGGCCGCCCGGCCGACGACGTGGTCACCGCGCCCGACGGTGATGGTGCGGCCCGCGTCGAGCCCGCCGACGACGGTGAGGCGCACCGCACCCCGCTCCGCGCCGGCGGGCGCCGCCTCGGCCCCCGGCGCGCCGGGCACCTCGCCGCTCGTGGCAGCATCGCCGGGACGCCGCGCCGGGGACGACAAGCCGAGGACGGCGCCGTGCAGCAGCGGCGGCTCGCCCACCACGGCGGTGTCGTCGAGGACGCGCCCGGCGGCCTCGACCCGCACCCGTGGGGCGGGGTGAGCGCTTGTGGGGCCTGTGGTCCCGGTAGCGGGCGCGATGCCCGCCGCGGCGGCGAGCGGGCCGCGCAGCTCCGCGAGCGTCGACCCGCCCGGTGCCTCGACGAGGACGTCGACCGGACCCCTCGACGGGCGGTCGAGGTCGACGACGGTGAGGCGCAGCTGCACGGGGCTCCTCCTCGTGGACGGGCGCGGCTGGGCAGCCGCGCGACCGCCGTGGCCCGGCGGCACGGCCCATTCGACCCCTCCCGGTAGGCAGGCATTGCGCGTCACCCACAGCTGTGGAGACCGCGAGCGCTCGGATCGGGGTGCGGTTTAGGGTGTCCGGGCGCGGGCGCCCCCCGGGCGCAGGGGCGGTCGTCTCGGGCCGTTTGGGTGGCCTGTGGATCGTTTGACCCGGTTCAGGGCGCTTTGCCCTAGGTTGGGCGCGCCAGAACGGCTCGGCCCCGGCAGGATGGCGGGGTCCGCGACGAGTCAGGGGAACGATGTCGACACACGAGGCGGTGCGCCATGTCGAGGGTGAGGTGCGCGAGCTCATCCGCCGGACCGGCCTGGACCCGGCCAGCGACACGGCCGCAGTGCGTCGCCTCGTCGAGGACGCCGTCCAGGACTACGACCAGCGTTCCCTCCACGGCGGTCTGCCGGCCCTGGGGGACCAGCGTCTCGCCGTCCACTCGATCCTCGCCGTCGTCGCCGGCTACGGACCGCTCCAGCAGTACTTCGACGACCCGACCGTGGAGGAGATCTGGATCAACGAGCCGAGCAAGGTCTTCGTGGCACGCGGTGGCGTCGCCGAGCTGACGCCGACGATCCTGACCGCCGACGACGTCCGTGACCTCGTCGAGCGCATGCTCCGGACGACCGGGCGACGCGTCGACCTGTCCAGCCCGTTCGTCGACGCCACCCTGCCCGACGGGTCCCGCCTGCACGTCGTCATCCCCGACATCACCCGCACCCACTGGCAGGTCAACGTCCGAAACTTCACATCGAACTAACCCACCACTAAAATAGGCCTGTGACCTGCACAAACGCCGCAAGGCGCCAGAGATGAAGCGGGCAGCGATCTACGCCCGGATTAGCGATGACGCGGCGGGCGAAGGGTTGGGCGTCGCCCGCCAGATCAAGGACTGTCAACACCTGATCGAGCAGTCGGGATGGATGCTCGACGGGGACCCGTACGTTGACAACGATGTCTCAGCGACGCGGTCGGTCACCCGACCCGCTTACCAGCGGCTGCTCGCCGACATGGAGTCCGGGTCTATCGACGCCGTGGTGGTGTGGGCGCTGGACCGGCTGCACCGTAGGCCTATCGAGTTGGAGGAGTTCATCGCCCTGGTCGAGAGGAAAGGAATCGCCCTCGCCAACGTGTCCGGAGACATCGACCTTCGGTCAGACATGGGCCAGTTGCAGGCACGCATCATGGGGGCAGTCGCGGCCCAAGAGGCCAAGGCCATCAGCCGGCGAGTCCGCCGGAAGCAGCAGGAACTTCGCGAGTCCGGCCGACCGTTCAGCGGCGGCATCCGCTGCTTCGGCTGGGAGCCTGACCGGGTCACGCCGATCCCCTCCGAGCAGGATGAGATCCGCAACATGGTCGAGTGGCTGCTGTCGGGCCGCTCGGTGAGTTCCCTCGTGCGCGACCTGAACGAGCGCGGTGTCCGGACCGTGTCCCAGTGGATGGCCGCCAACCCGTCCAGCAGGCGGGGCGACCGGGCGGCGGTGGCAGGCAGGCCGTGGACGGTCACGTCAGTTCGCTCGCTGCTATCGAAGCCGCGCATCGCAGGCCTGCTCACGTACAAGGGCGAGATCGTGGGAAAGGGGGCGTGGGAACCCGTCGTGGACC
>NZ_JBPGXG010000235.1:0-2958 GCF_056755255.1 Monashia sp. HAY1-5C
CCCCCCCCCCCCCCCCCCCCCCCCCCCCCCCCCCCCCCCCCCCCCCCCCCCCCCCCCCCCCCCCCCCCCCCCCCCCCGCGACCGTAGGGGTCAGGCCGGCAGGTTCCACCGTTGGCTCGTGCTGCTGTCACAGGTCTCGATCACGAGCGTGGTGCCGTTGCTCGTGCCGTCGTCCAGGGTCGCGAGGCACTTGCCGAACGCTTTCAGCTCACCGGTGTCCTTCTCGTACGTCCACTGCTGCGATGGGCCGCCGTTGCACGTATAGATCTGCACGGGTGTCCCGTCCGCATCGGAGCCGCCGCGCACGTCCATGCACTTGCCGGCGGCCATCACTGTGCCGTTTCCGGGACGCGTCCAGGCCTGCGCGGGGCTGCCGTTGCAGTCCCAGATCTGGAGCGCCGTCCCGTCACTGGTGTTGCCCCACTGGATGTCCACGCATCGGCTGGGCGCAGCGGCCGAGGTGATCGGTCCGGTGCAGCTGGACGGCTGGGCCGTCGGCGCCGGGTGCCGGGTCGGGAGCTGCAGCGGCGTGGCGCCGGAGACCCGGTGCACCGTGCCGGAGCCGTCGCGAACCGCCACCGGGGCCCCGGAGCGCAGGGTCAGGGTCGTGCTCTGCTGTCCGACGGAGATGTCGAAGGTGCTGCCGTGCCACTTCACGCCGGTGACGTCGACGCCGGGCAGCTGGGTCGGCAGGAACGGATCCACGGTGACGGCGTCGGTTCCCCAGCGCAACCCGGTCAACCCGTAGAGGAACACCTGCAGGTACCCGCCCTGGCCGGTGGCGAAGTTGAACGCCCCGCCGTTGCGGCTCTCGTACCACTGGTCGAACGGCGCCGTGAGGAACGGGGTCGCGCTGCTCTTCAGGTAGGAGTAGGTCGTGCAGCCCGAGGAGCCGAGGGCGGCACTGTCGATGGCGGCGATGGCGTCCGTCATCGAGGGGCCGTTCCAGTCGGTGCGCGCGGCGTAGTAGTCGAGGTCGTTCTGGGCCACGGCGTCCGGCATCGGGACATTCCAGGGGTACTGCAGCAGGGTGACGTCGGCCTGCTTGACCGTCTGGCCGGCGTAGCCGTCGAACTCGGGGTGGATGTTCAGCGTCGTGTCCACCGGGATCTTCAGGCCGTCGGCGACCTTGCTCCACGCCGGGTCGGCGGTCCGGCCGAGGATCTGTGCCGCTTCGGTCGCGATGCGCAGGGACGCCTGTGCGCCGGCATTGGTGGTCACACTGTTGTTGACGTTGTCGTGGTACTCGTCCGGGCCCATGACGTCGTTGATGTCGTACCCGCCGGACCCGTCCGACACGGCGCGGGTGGCCCAGTAGTCGGCGATGCCCTTGAGGACGGGCCACGCCTTGTCGCGCAGCCAGGCCGTGTCGCCGCTCGCCTGGTAGTACTGCCACTGCGCCAGGGCGATGTCGGAGTTGATGTGGATCTCGGACTCGCCCATGGGCCACGGCGGCGGCGTCTGCTCCGAGCCGGTCAGCGCGCTCTCCCAGGGGAACTTCGCGCCCTTGATCGGGTGGCTGGACGTCGACAGCTGTGCGGCGGCGAGGTTGGCCGGGTGCAGCAGCTTCTGCCGGTACGTGTTTGCGCCGACCGCGATGTCGGGGTACTGGGCGAGGAGAGCCGGGTACATCCAGGTCTCCATGTCCCAGAAGACGTGACCGTTGTAGCCGTCCGAGGACAGCCCGCCCGGGCTGGCGCTCCAGGTCACACCGGGACGCATGCTGGTGAGCAGGTAGAACATGGACGCGTTGATCTGCCTGCTCATGGCCGTGTCACCGGGGATCGAGATGCTGGACTGCCACAGACGTGCCCACTCCTGGTTGTTGCGAGCGAGCGTGCTCGGGTAGCCGTTGCTGGCGGCACGCGCGGCCGTGGTCGCGGCGGCCTCCTGCGGGGTCGCGGCAGAAAGCTTCCGGTCGGTGTCGACGCTCGAGGCGATGCCGACGAACTTCGTGACCTGGATCGGCTGCTCGGCCTGGACCGGGAAGGTCGCGCTCTGCCCGGCGGTGCCGTCCTCGGCCGCGGGGATCGCCTGGGTGGGCACGGTCTTCCCGTCGACGCGCAGCACCGAGCTCAGTCCGGCGGTGACCAGCTCCCGTTTGGACATCACGGTCTCCGACAGCGTCCCCGTCCTGCCGTCCACGCGGGGGTCGGTGGCGGATGCCTTGGCCAGGCCCCGGCCGTCGAACGCGTCCACGGCGACCGCTGTTCCACTCCAGTGCGGCACCGCCCGCAGGCTCACCGTGCCCAGATGGCCGTCCGCGCGGTTGGCGCTGACCTCGTAGGTGAAGCTCGTGGTGTCACCAGCTGGTGAGGTCCAGTCGTACGAGGTGGTCAGCACCCCGGTGCGAAAGTCGATCGACTGCTGGTACTTGCTGGTGGCGCCGTCCGTGGCGGGGTCGATCGCCGGCGGCTGGCCGCCGCCGCTGCGGCCGAAGCGCAGTGTGGTCCAGGTCGGCAGGCTGGCCCGTTCCTCGATCTTGGTGTCCGAGAGGCCGTAGAAGCCCGCGAGCTGCGACTGCGTGGTGATGGGCGTGCTGCTGAATCCCTGACCTGCCGCCGGCACCCGCGCCGCGAGGTAGCCGTTGCCGACGAACGTCGGCGCATAGTTCTTCGACGGGTCGGTGGTGCTCAGCACCCAGGCGTCGCCGGAGCCGGCGGCCGCCTGGAGCGGCACGGTGGTGTCGGCCGAGGCTGGTGTCCCCACGGTGCCCAGCAGCAGGCAGCCGAGCGCCGGTACGACCCACAGCTTGCTGGTGATCACGCGTGAACGGCGATGGGGACGAGCGGGCACAGTTTGACGGCCGGGGCTGGGCGGTGGAGGTTCGATGGTGCTGCGAGGGTGGCTCATGGGTGTTCCTTCTTCGGGTCGGGTGGGGTCAGGCTCCCCGCCCCCGCCCTGCACGGCGCCGGTTCGCCCTGTCTCTTATACACATCTGACGCTGCCGACGACGGA
>NZ_JBPGXG010000236.1:0-2981 GCF_056755255.1 Monashia sp. HAY1-5C
GACGAGGGCGGCGTCGTTGGTGACGAAGCCCGGGTCGCCGTCGAGGATCTGGCCCTGCCCGCCGGACTCCGAGGTCTTGAAGAGGTCGGCGTACTTGTTGAGGTTCTTCCAGTCCGTGATGTCCGGGTGCTGCTTGGCCAGGAACGGCGGCACGTACCAGCCGATGACGCCGATGTTGCCCGTCGGTCCGGCGTCCTGGGCGACCTTCTGCTCGGTGATGTACTTCTTGGCGAGGTCCTCGTGGCCCCAGTTCTCCAGCACCGCGTCCACCTCCCCGGTGCCGAAGCCCTGCCACGAGACCTGCTCGTCGAGGTTCTTCTTGACGACCTTGCAGCCGAGCTTCTTCTCGGCGACATAGGCGACGACGGCAGCGTCGGCCTCGTAGCCGACCCAGGCGTTCACCGCCAGGTTGAAGGTGCCGCACTTGCCTCCGCTTCCGCCCTGGGCACCGGCGGCCGTGTCGGTTCCCACCTTGGCACCGCCGCAGGCGCTGAGCGAGAGCGCCAGGGCCGCAGCGGTGCAGCCGGCCAGGGCTCGGGGTAGGGGGTTCTTCAGGACGGATCTGGGACGAGACATGGGGTTTGCCTTTCGTTCGGCACACGGCCGAGGTTGCGGTAGCAGCGTGGGTTCGGGGTTGCGGGAAGTGCTAGTGGCGGGCGTGGTCGGTGGTGGCCTGGGCCCGTCGGGCGACCGACTGGGTGAGCCGGTCGAGCATGATGCCGAGCAGGACGATGGCGAGCCCGGCGGCCAGGCCCTTGCCGAACAGCGAGTTCTGGCGGAACCCGGCCACGACGTCGTAGCCGAGCGCGCCGCCGCCGACGAGGCCCCCGACCACGACCATGGAGAGCACGTAGATCAGGCCCTGGTTCATGGCCAGCGCGATGGTCCGGAGCGACATCGGCAGCTGGACCTTGGTTATGAGCTGCCACGTGCTGGACCCGGCTGAGGTCGCCGCCTCCATCGTCGTGGGCGACACGGCGGCGATCCCGTCGGCGATGATCTTGATGGCCACCGGCGCGGCGTAGACGACACCCGCGGCGATGCCGGTGAAGCGACTGGCCGCGAAGAGCGCGACGAACGGCACGAGGTAGACGAAGGAGGGCATCGTCTGGGCCGCGTCGAGCACGGGCCGGACCACCCTGTCGACCTTGGGGCTGCGGCCCATCCACACGCCGAACACCAGCCCCAGAGCCATCACCGCGACCGTCGCGATCAACGTCGCGGCAAGCGTGGACATGGCGTCGAACCACAGTCCGGTGCCCACGATGAGGGCCAGCGTCGTCGCGGTGACGAGGGCGGTGCGCACACTGCCGGCGACCGCCGCCAGTGCCACGAGCACGGCGAACAACAGCCACCACGGCGAGTCGGTCAGCAGCGTCTGGAACGGGTTGAGCACGTGGTCGGTGGTGAACTCCTTGAAGTCGCTGGTCAGGGCGCTCAGGTGAACCTGCGTCCAGTCGGTGACGCCCGTGACGAACCGGTTGATCGGGGCGCCCAGGTCGACGTCCGTGGGGAACTCGGCCGCCCATACGAAGGTGTAGGACAGGTAGAGGCACACCAGGGTGCCCGCTCCCCCGACGAGCAGGGCGACCTTGCGCACCGAGGCGGGGATCCGGCTGGCGCTGCGTCGGGACCTCTCGACGCGCACGCTGGCGGCGGTGGTGACCCGGTCGAAGACGATGGCCATGACGACGATGGACAGGCCGGCGTTGAAGGCGGCGCCGACATCGAGGGACTGCAGCGACCGCAGCACGACCCGCCCCAGACCGGGCGCGTCGATCAGGGCCGCGATGGTCACCATCGACAGCGCCGCCATGATCGTCTGGTTGATCCCGATGACGATGGTCCGCTTGGCCATCGGCAGCATCACCTGTCGCAGGAGCTGGACCCGGGTGGTGCCGAGCGACTGAGCGGCCTCGAGAGTCTCCTTGGGCGTCTGCCTGATGCCGTGCGCCGCGATCCGGATGACCGGCGGGGCCGCGTAGATGAGCGTCGCGATGACCGCCGAGGCCGGTCCGATGAGGAAGACCAGGGTGAGTGGCGCGAGGTAGACGAAGGTCGGCATGGTCTGCATGAAGTCGAGCACCGGGGTGACGACCTGGTTGACGCGGTCGGAGACCCCCGACCAGATCCCCAAGGGGATGCCGATGAGGAGCGACACGAGCACCGCAGACAGGGTGAGCGCGAAGGTGTCCATGCTCTCCTGCCACAGGCCCTGCAGGCCCATGAAGGTGAAGCCGGCCACGGCGAGCAGCCCGACCTTGAGGTTGCCCAAGGCCCAGGAGCCGTAACCCACCAGCGCGACGACTCCGAGCCAGCCGATCAGAGGGACCGGGCGTCCGAACGCCGGCTGCGACACCAGCGCGGAGATGAAGTTCGTGAGCTGCTCGATCACCAACCGGATCTCGTTGAAGAAGTAGAGGAACAGCGGGTTGCTGTTGCGGTTGGCGCCGACCGCGTCGTTGAGGTCGTTGAGCCGGGAGTGCAGCGAGGTGACGTCCGCGGCACCCAGCGAGAGGGTGTCACGCCCACGCAGCACCGTGAACGCGACCAGCCACAGGAGCAGGACGCCGGTGATGATCACGCCCCGATGCGGGCGGATGCCGGTGCGGACTGCAGCGATCGTCGTCATGATCCGGCGACCACCGAGAGGATCTCCGCGTCCCCGACGACACCGAGCAGCCGGCCGCCCTCGACGACCTTGATCGGGCGCTCGGCCTCGAGCACCACCCGCACCGCGTCACGGACGACGACGTCGGGACCGAGCTCCGGACCGTCGAGCACGTCGTCCGGATGCACCGGACGCATGATCCAGCGCAGGGTCAGGACGTGCGAGCGGGGGACCTCGCGGACGAAGTCGCGCACGTAGTCGTCGGCCGGGGCCCCGACCAGGTCGGCTCCGGTGCCGACCTGGACGAGCCGGCCGTCGCGCATGATGAGGATGCGGTCGCCGAGCTTGAGTGCCTCGGACAGGTCGTGGG
>NZ_JBPGXG010000237.1:0-2845 GCF_056755255.1 Monashia sp. HAY1-5C
GGGTCCGCCCCTCCGGGCTCGTCGGCGAGATCGTCCTGCCCCCGCAGGCGGCCACGGCCGCGGCACAGTTCGCCCGCACCCCGTACGCGGCCAGCTTCACCCGCAACGCGGTGGAGTTCATCCTCACCACCGTGCACATCGTCTGGGACGCCCCGGCCAGCCGGATCCCAGAGATCACCGCCTTCGCGACCTGGATGCACGACTGGGCCGTCCGCGGCCACGACTGGAACAGCAACCTCCTCGCGCTCGGCGACTTCAACCTCGAGGGCCCCGGCACACCGCTCTACCGGGCCTTCGTCTCCACCGGCCTGTTCCCACCCGGCGAGCTCAGCACGCTGCCCCGCACCATCTTCGACACCCCGAGCAAGCGCCACTACTACGACCAGATCGCCTGGTTCTCCGATGTCGACGCCACCGGCCAGGTCCACAACCTGCTCCACGGCATGACCTACACCGGACGAGCCGGGAACATCGACTTCCTGCCCTACGTCTACGCGGGCATGTCGAAGATCGCGGTCTCGTGGCGCATCAGCGACCACTACCCACTATGGGTCGAGTTCGAGCTCAACCCGGGACAACGGACGTGAGCGAGCGACCTCGAGCGGACCGCGGCAGGTCCGGACGACACTCCGGCGCGGCAGGGCTCGGCGGGGTTGTCGAGTAGGTCGACCCGCTGGCCTGGCACCTGAACGCGGGCGACTCGTACCGCCACCAGATCAGGGTCCGGTGGCGACGAGGTAGCCACAGAGGCCGACGATGACCGCGGTGATGACCGAGGCGACGACAGTCGTGATCCGCTGGTTGCCCGCCCTCGACAGACCCTCGGCTTCAAGACACCATCAGAAGCACTAGCGGAAGCGTTGCAATGACCGCCTGAACCCGCACCGATGAGAGGGCGTGCAAGGTGCCCTGGGTTACTCGGCGCTGCGGGCCACGAGGTAAGGCGGCAAGAACAGCACCAGCACCAATAGGCATAGGGCCGCCCACACTTCCGGCCTATCAACCGTGAGATCACCGAACCTGGCGACGACGGGTCGGTCGAGCTTCACCCGTGACCGGGCATCCGCCAGCACCCAAAGGCTGGCGGCTCCGACGGCCAGGACCACGAGCAAGGCACTCAGCACGGAGGGACTCACCCCGTTCAGTATCCCGGCAGCGCGCGCACATGCGGCGAACCGAGGCGATCGTCCCGATGGCAGTGAGATCCCGTACGGCCGTCGGCCCTTCGCATGATGGCGGCCAGCACCTGTTCCTCCGGAAGTCGCGCTGCTGCCGCGCCAGGTCCGCGGCGAAACGCACAACATCAGCTCGGGTGCCTCTTCGTACATCTGCCGAGATGACCGTTCTGCGGAGTTGTCGGGCCGCAGCTATTCGGTGATAACCGTCAGCCAGCAGCAGGCGGCCTTCGATGTCGTAGAGGACGACATTCGAGACGAAGTCGCGCGAAAGTCCTTGGCGCAGTGAAGAGTCGGGTGGTCGGCGGCTAGGTTCCGGGAGAGTGTCCCTGGTCACTGGCATTGGCCAGCGTGAGTTGGCGCCGGTGGTGTTCATAGTGCTGCGTGGGGTAGTGGTAGACGTCTCGCAGGGTCATGAAGTCGGCGAAGTAGGGGTCCCAGCCGACCGGGAAGTGCATCCCGCGTCGCAGCATGCTCTCGGGCGTTGCGTCGAGCGACGCGTGCAGCTGTTCGATGTTCCGGTCCATGAGACGGACCATGCGGGGTCGCCCGAGGATCCGGGCGCCGCCGAGGGAGCCGATGTAGTTGACGACATGGAATGGCCGGGTCGCGGCATCCAGCACCGCCGCGAAGGTCTTGGAGGCCCGGTCGGGCAATCTGGCGAACCCGCGCACGAGGGGGCGCAGGTTGCGTACGAGCAGGTATCCGAAGAGCATGTGGAAGAGCAGTTGCTCATTGGTCCACTTGGTGCCGTTGCTCGGCCGGCCGAGTTCCGCCTTGGTCGCGGTCTCGAGCAGGTACCGGAAGTCGCGGCGCACATGGTCGAGCTCTGCGTGGATCTCATCGTTGTCCATGCGTCGCTCCGGAAGCCTGTGAGGTGGTGCCGGATCAACGGTAGACGGTGGCGGTTCGGTCCAGCTGTTGCCGCGGAGGTGGGCAGACCCTCAGCCGGGCCGCCCCGCGGCTGAAAAAGGTGGGCAAACCGGTGAGTGAGCGGGTCATGAGCTGCTCGCGCCACGCATCCGCAGGCCGGAGAGCTGGCGGCGGGAGTGCTTCCCCGGAGGTCTGGCGTCCTTGCCCCTCGCCGTTTGCCATCCAGGGGGTGAGTCTCCACTGAGATCGAGTCCCACGTCGAGCTGGCGAGTCGGCCCCGTCAGAGCCGAGCGAGGAACTGTCGTGTTCTGGCTTCAGTGGGCTGGGTCAGGATGCTGGCGGGATCACCCTCCTCGACGATCGCTCCCGCGTCCATGAAGATGAGGCGATCAGCGACTTCGCGCGCGAACTCCATCTCATGCGTCACGACGATCATGGTCATGCCGGCTTTCGCCAGATCACGCATGACCGTGAGGACGTCGCCGACGATCTCCGGGTCGAGGGCGGACGTGGGCTCGTCAAAGAGCATGAGCTTCGGCCGCATGGCGAGCGCTCTGGCAATGGCTACCCGCTGCTGTTGCCCGCCGGACAGCTGGCGTGGGTACTGGTGTCCTTTCTCAGCCAACCCCACTTGGCCGAGCAGCTCGTGGGCGCGCTGCTCGGCCGACGCGCGAGACTCTTTGAGCACCAGCATCGGTGCCTCTATCAGGTTCTCGAGGACGGTCTTGTGCAGGAACAGGTTGAACTGCTGGAACACCATGCCCATCGCTGCTCGCTGACGAGCAAGGTCCTTGGCC
>NZ_JBPGXG010000238.1:0-2747 GCF_056755255.1 Monashia sp. HAY1-5C
CGGGTCGGCGGGTCGGCGAGTGGGCCCAGTCGGCGGGTCGGGGGGTCAGCCGGGGCCGAGGCGACGCCGCAGCCGCCGGACGCCGAGTGCGAGCGCGACGTCGCGGTACTGGGCCGCCCGATGCACCTGGGCGCGCCAGTCGGTGCCCGTGACCCGGTGGTAGAGCTCGCACGGCACCTCGACGACGGTCAGCCCTGCGTCGATGACGTCGACCGTCATGCCCACCTCGACGCCCCAGCCCCGGGCGAACGGCGTGGCGGCCTCGACGGCGGCCGGTGAGAGGCACCGCATCCCGGACAACGGCTGCGTCGGGGCCCAGCCGGTCAGCTCCTCGATGCCCCGGCGGGCCAGGCCGACGACGAGGCCGTGCCCGCCGCCGGACTGCTGCTGCTCGGGCAGGGTCGCGATGGTGAGGTCTGCCTCGCCGCGGGCGACCGGCCCCACGAGGGCGCCGACGGCCTGCGCGGACGCCTCGAGGTCGGCGTCGACGAAGAGGACCGACGCCGCAGGGTCGACGCGGCCGACGCGGCGCATCCCGGCCAGGCGGCCGAGCCCGCTCATCATGGCGTCGGCCTTGCCGTGGTTGCGCACGAGCCTGACGACCTCGGCGCCCTCCTGCGCGGCGAGGACGGCGGTGCGGTCGGTCGAGCCGTCGTCGACGACGATGACCGCCACGACGCCGGGGATGGTGCGCACTCCGCGGATGGTCTCGGCGATCCGGTCCGACTCGTCGCGGGCCGGGATGATGACGACGACGGGCGGCTCGGAGCCCGGGGACGCAGGTCGCTGCGCGGTCACCGTCGGGGGCCGCTCAGCGGAGGGTGACCTGACGGTTCGTCAGACCGGCCTTCGCGCCCCGCTCGTCGGCGGTGAGCGGGTCGGTCGAGGCCGCCGCGGCCTCGAGGCGCTCCTTCATCGCGGCGACGGCGTCCTCGAACGAGGCGGGGGCGGCCGAGGGGTCGACCTCCCACACCGGGATGAGCAGGCCACTGGAGCGGAAGCAGCCGAGCAGGCGACCCTCGCCACCGAGGGCGCTGTCGCCGGCGGCGTGCAGCCGAGCGAGGGCGGTGGTGGCGGTGTCCTCGTCGAAGGGCAGCACCCAGCGGACGTACGTGCGCTCCCCGATGCGGCACCAGTAGCACGACGGCGCCGAGGTCAGCTTGACCGTCGGGATGGCCGACTCGTTGGCCCGCTGGAGCGACTCCTGGCCGTCCGCGTCGAGCTCGGCCTCGGCGACCCAGAAGTCGAAGCCCTCGTGGACGTCGATCTCGAAGGGGGCCTCGAGGTCGAGGAGGTCCTGCAGGCGGACCGTGTCGACGGTCGAGACGGGCAGCGTCTGCACCGGCGTGCCGGCCTCGGCGGCGACGGCCAGGCCGATCGCCTGGGCGATGTCGCGGCTCGTGTCACCGCTGGCGTTGCCGGACTGGATGCCGACGAGCACCTCACCGTTCTCGCGGTGCAGGCCGGGCCAGGCGAGCGGCAGCACCGTGGCGATGGTGACCTCGTCGGGCGCGCCCTCGGGGGCCCTGCCCTTCGCGAACCGAACCGTGGCCGTGGCGGCCGGGACGATCTCGCGCATCGCGACCCAGTCGGTCTCGCCGGGAAGGCCCTCGAAGGGCCGGGCGACGAACGGCGCCGGAGCGGGACGAGTGGTGCGGTCGGCGCGGACCCCGCGCGGACGACGAGATGCCTTACCCATGCGCGCCACCTTAGTGGGCCCGTGCGGCACCTCACGCCAGCGCGGTCGCGAGGGGTCCGAGCGCCAGGACGTCGTCCGGTGTCGTCAGGTCCAGCGGCGCGAGGAACACCGTCGTCACGCCGTGGTCCGCGAGCCGGGCGAGGCGCTCCCGGTGCTGGGCGGGCGTACCGGCGTGGTGTCGTTCGGCGAAGACCGCGGCGGCGGTGCGGCCACGATGCCGTTCGACGGCCGACCACACGGCGACGCGGTCCGCGCCGACGAGCGGTAGGTCCAGGACCGTGGCGAGGGCGGCGTCGCGGTCGCGGCCGGCCTCCTCCACGAGCTGCAGGTAGCGAGCGACCTTGACGAGGCCAGCGGCGTCGGAGGGGACGTTGCAGCCGTCGCCGAGCCGGGCCGCGACGCGAAGGGTCCGGTCTCCCCCACCCCCGACGACGACGGGGAGGTCGCCGACCGGACGCGGGTAGAGCGTCGTCTCGGGCAGCGAGACGCGGCGTCCGGCATACGGCTTCGTGCCGGGTGCCCAGAGGGCGCGCATCGTCTCGAGACCGGCCTCCAGCAGGTCGAGGCGCTGGCCCGGTGGAGGCAGGCTGAGCCCGTAGGCGGCGTGCTCGCGCTCCCACCAGCCCGCACCGACGCCGACGAAGGCGCGTCCGCCGGTGAGCGCGGACAGCGTCGCGGCCGCCTTGGCGGTGATGCCCGGCGGCCGGAACGTCACCGGCGAGACGAGCGTGCCGAGGTGCAGCC
Organism: Monashia sp. HAY1-5C; assembly: GCF_056755255.1. NCBI lineage: Bacteria > Bacillati > Actinomycetota > Actinomycetes > Micrococcales > Intrasporangiaceae > Intrasporangium > Monashia sp. HAY1-5C. The sequence goes on from NZ_JBPGXG010000238.1 coordinate 2,444, forward strand.
GGCTCGTCGACGCGGCGAGCGCCCCGAGCGTCACCCACGGCTCCGGGACGGGGTCCCAGGCCCTCCCGACCTGCGGGATCTGGATGAGGTGGTCCATGAGCGCGAGGCCGGCGAAGCCGGTCTCCTCGGCCGCCGCCGCGATGCCGCGCAACCAGTCGAGCAGGTCGCCGTCGGCCGGGAACCGGGACACCTGGAGCACGACGCCGTGCCGCAGCCCGCCGGTGCCGCCGGAGCGCCGCTCCTCCTCGGCCCCCCTCGTTCCCGTCCCTGTCTCTTATACACATCTGACGCTGCCGACGACGGA
>NZ_JBPGXG010000239.1:0-2708 GCF_056755255.1 Monashia sp. HAY1-5C
CCCCCCCCCCCCCCCCCCCCCCCCCCCCCCCCCCCCCCCCTTCTCAAAAAAAAAAACAACACCCCAGATGTAGCTCCGTCTCGTGGGCTCGGAGATGTGTATAAGAGACAGGACCGTCGGTGGCGGCCCTCCTCGCATCCGTGGGCCCCTCGGGCATACTGCGGGTCGTGTCCGACCACCCGCAGACCTCGTCCGCTCCCGCCGCCGATCCCGCAGCGGTGCCCGCCTCCTCCGCCGACGGGTCGGTGTCCCCGGCGCTGGCCGACGCGCCCGTCGTGGCGCACGTGGTCCGTGCCGGTTTCGTCGAGTCGGTCCACCACGGCACGGCCGTCGTCACGGCACCCGACGGTTCGGTCGAGCTCGAGGTCGGCAACGGGTCCGGCCCGGTGTTCCCCCGCTCGTCGAGCAAGCCGCTGCAGGCCCTCGCGATGCTCCGCTGCGGGCTCGAGACCGACGGCCGGCACCTGGCCCTCGCCTGTTCCAGCCACTCCGGCGAGGCCTTCCACGTCGAGGCCGCCCGCGAGATCCTCGCCGGCGCCGGCCTGACCGAGACCGACCTGCAGAACACGCCGGACTATCCCTACGACGAGGCCGCGCGCATCGCCTGGATCGCCGACGGCCGACCCAAGCAGTCGATCGTGCAGAACTGCTCGGGAAAGCACGCGTCGATGCTCGCGACGTGCGTGCGCAACGGCTGGGACCTCCCCACCTACCGCGACCCCGAGCATCCGCTCCAGGTGGCGGTGGCCGAGACGGTGCGCGAGCTGTCGGGGGCCGAGCCGAGCGCGGTGGCCGTCGACGGCTGCGGGGCCCCGATCCACGCCATCCCGCTGTCGGCCCTCGCCCGGGCCTTCGGGCGCCTCGCCGCGGCCACCGACGGTCCCGAGGCCCGCATCAGCGCTGCGATCCGCGCCTACCCGGAGTACCTCGGTGGCACGAACCGTGACGTCACGGTGCTGCTCCGCGGCGTGGACGGCCTCGTCGCCAAGGACGGTGCCGAGGCGGTGTACGCGGTCGGCCTCCCGGACGGGCGCGGGGTGGCCGTCAAGGTCGCCGACGGCTCGTCGCGGGCCCGGGCGGTCGTGCTCGCTGCGGTGCTGCGCCGCATCGGCGTCGACGCCGAGGACACCCTGGCGGCGCTCGAGCACCAGCCCGTCCTGGGGCACGGCCAGCCCGTCGGCTCGGTCCTCGCCGTCGGGATCTGAGCCCAGGAGCGGGCGGGACGGGAGAGGCGCCGATGCGGGCTGTGCTCCAGCGTGTCACGAGTGCGCGCGTCGAGGTGGACGGCGAGGTCGTCGGCGCCATCGACCGACCGGGCCTGCTCGCGCTCGTCGGCGTGACGCACGGCGACGGCCCCGAGCAGGTCGAGCGCCTCGCCCGCAAGATCGCCGAGCTGCGCATCCTGCGCGACGAGCAGAGCGTCGTCGACACCGGAGCACCGGTCCTCGTCGTCAGCCAGTTCACGCTCTACGCCGACACGCGCAAGGGACGGCGTCCGTCGTGGGGTGCGGCGGCGCCCGGCCCCGTCGCCGAGCCGCTCGTCGCCGACGTCGTCGCGTCCCTGCGCTCCCGCGGCGTCGAGGTCGCCGAGGGACGCTTCGGCGCGATGATGCAGGTCTCGCTCGTCAACGACGGGCCCGTCACCCTCGTCGTCGACGCCTGAGCCTCCGACGGCACCTCGCACGGACACGTCGCGACCCGGCGCCGGCGGGAGCGCCGCTGGACCGACCCGTGCTCGGGACCCGGGTTACGCTTCCCCCATGCAGCTCTACTACGGGTTCCAGAGCGTCGTGCAGCTCGTGCTCGGCGTCGTCGCGCTCGGCTGCGAGGTGTGGGCCTTCACGGACGCGCTCCGGCACCCGCAGGGCGCCTACGTCGCCGCTGGCAAGCGCACCCGCACCTTCTGGCTCGTCCTGCTGGGCATCGCCCTGGCGCTGGGCTTCGTCACGATGCTCAACCCGCTGAGCCTGTTCGGCCTGCTCGGGTTCGTCGGCGCCGCGGTGTACCTGGCCGACGTCCGGCCGGCCCTGCGGCAGGTGCGCGGCCTCGGCGGGCGGTCCGAGCGGCCCTGGTAGCCGCCGTCCCGGGAGCCGAGGCGAGCGGGCCGCCGCGCACCGGCCCCGCTCCCATGGGGCACACTGGTGCACTCACAACCGATAGGAGAACCATGTCCGACCAGCAGCCTGCTGCTGCCGTCGTCGAGGACGTCGACACGCACGTGCACGACACGCGGCCCATCCACGGGCCCGACGAGTACGACCTCGGCGACCGCAACCCGACCGAGGACATCTTCGTCGCGGAGCGCCCCTGGGGCCGGTTCCAGCAGTTCGTGTCGAACGAGCAGGTCACCGTGAAGATCATCACGGTTCAGCCCGGGCATCGGCTCTCGCTCCAGCGCCACGACCACCGTGGCGAGATGTGGCAGGTCCTCGACGTGCCCATCGACGTCAGCGTCGACGGCCGTGAGTGGACGGCAGCGCCCGGCGAGACCGTGTGGGTTCCCCGCGGTGCCACGCACCGCATGGGCAACTCCGGTGACCAGCCGGGACGCCTTCTCGAGGTGGGCTTCGGCCACTTCGACGAGGCCGACATCGAGCGCCTCGAGGACGACTACGCGCGCTGAGCGCGACGCATCGTTTTCCGCGTGCCGTGTGCCGCCGGACCCTGGGTCCTGTCTCTTATACACATCTGACGCTGCCGACGACGGA
>NZ_JBPGXG010000240.1:0-2711 GCF_056755255.1 Monashia sp. HAY1-5C
GCACATGAGTGTCGAGACGAACGCTTCTCCCGCCGAGGCCCAGACCGAGGCCCCCGCCCACCGCCTGGGACTTCGCGCTGGACCGCGTCCCGCCCGGGGAGGACCTCATCGGCATCGGCGCCGACCTCGAGGTCCCGACGCTCTACGAGGCGTACTCGATCGGCGTCTTCCCCATGGGCATCGGCGACCACGGCGCGGAGCCGATGGGCTGGTGGTCGCCCGACCCGCGCGGCGTCCTGCGGCCCGGGAGCCTGCGGGTGAGCCGCTCGCTGCGCAAGGCCCGGGCCCGCTTCGAGATCCGCGTCGACACGGCCTTCGAGGCCGTCGTCTCGGCCTGCGCCGAGCCCGACCGCGAGGGCCGGTGGATCACGCCGCAGATCGAGAGCGCCTACGCCGAGCTGCACCGGGCGGGCTGGGCGCACTCGGTCGAGGCGTGGGCGGACGACCGGCTCGTCGGGGGCCTCTACGGCGTGGCCATCGGCGGGCTCTTCGCGGGGGAGTCGATGTTCCACCACGCCACCGACGCGTCGAAGGTGGCGCTCGTCGGCCTCTGCGAGCTGCTGCGCGCCGACGGCGACCCGCGACGCGTCGTCGACGTCCAGTGGCAGACGCCGCACCTGGCCACCCTCGGCGTCATCGAGATCCCCCGGACGGACTACCTGGCCCTGCTGCCCGAGGCGCTCAGGGCGCCCCTGCCGGAGCCGTGGCGCTGACGCCGGGCTCCGCCGTTGGGAGCACCTCGACGTCGTAGGCGGTGTGGTCCTCACCGTCCCGGGCGCCGGCGAACCGGTGGCCGCGCATCCGGCACCAGGCCGGCACGTCGTGGGCGGCGGCCGGGTCGGTCGCGAGGACGGTGACGAGGCGCGGGGTCGGGTCGTCCCGGACGAGACGGGCCAGGCGGATGACCGGCAGCGGGCAGCGCTGGCCCCGGGCGTCAACGACGTCCGAGGCCCCCGAGGGGGACGCGTCGGGCCGGGGCGGGTCGGGCGAGGGCCTCACAGGTCCTCCACGCCGAGGCGGGCCCGCACGTCGGCCAGGGTCGGCCCGAGCGCCGCGCAGAAGGCCTCGACGTCGGTCCCGACGCCGGGTGACACGGCCGGCAGCGGCAGCGTGAGGCGGACGTTGCCGTGCGTCAGCACGCCCATGGCCGCGAGCACGTGGCTCGGTTCGAGGGTGCTCGACGTGCACGCGGACCCGCTGGCCACCGCGAAGCCCGCGGCGTCGAACGCTCCGACGACGACCTCGCCGTCGACGTAGAGGCTGGAGAAGGTGACGACGTGGGGGAGCCGGTCGTCCGGGTCCCCGACGACCTGGGTGTCCGGGAGGGCGGCCGCCGCGTCGCGGAGCCGGGACACGAGCCGCGAGGACGATGCGGCGTCGGCCACGCGCGTCGCCTGGGTCTGTTGCCAGGCCTCGGCGGCCGCGAGGGCCACGGGCACCCACGGCACGACATCGGTGCGGCCCTGCTCGACGTCGGCACGGGCACCGGACCAGTGCCAGCGCACCCCCTCGCGGACCACGAGAACCCCGAGCGGCGGTCCGGCCCACGTGCAGGCGTCGGCGACGAGCACGTCCCAGTGCTCCGGCACGGCGTCGCGTCCGACCGAGGCCGACGCGTCGACGACCAGCGGCACACCGGCGCGCCGGCACGCCTCGCGCGCCGCCGCGAGGGGCTGGCGCGTGCCGACCTCCCCGTTGGCGCTCTGCAGGGCCGCGACGACGGTGCCCGGGACCGCCAGGGCCGCCGTCCACGCGTCGAGGTCGACACGGCCGAGGACGTCGACGGGGACCTCGGCGGCGAGGGTCGGGTCCTGCGCGGCGGAGGACCGGGCCCGGGCCGGCACGAGGACGGCGGAGTGCTCGACCGCCGAGGCCACCGTCCGGGCCCCGCGGCGCCGGGCCCCGTGGAGGACGCCCTCGAGGGCCCTGGTGACGGCGGCCGGGCCACTCGGCAGGAAGCTCAGCTCGTCCGGACGCACCCCGATGCCGGCCGCGACGACCTCGCGCGAGCGGTCGAGGAGCGCGCGGGCCCGGCGGCCCTCGGTGTGCAGGCGGGCCGGGTCGGCCCAGCCGGCATCCAGCGCGGCGAGGAGGGTGTCGCGCGCCGTCGGGTGCAGGGGGCCCGCTGCCGCGTCGAGAAGCCGGCGGACGGGGCCGGAGCCGCCCGCGGGAGCGGGCCCGGGGTTCGTGCCCGGATCGTGACTGACCACGCCGCAACGTTAGCCGCACCCTGCCGGACAACCTCTGCGACAGGGCGGTAGGGTTCGGGGGGTGGGCACTGGCTGCCCTCGCACGGATGACGGGAAACGCCCGCGGGGCGCGCCCCGGCGCGCAAAGGAACGGCAAGAAAGGTGCACCTGGTGCCTCAGCACGACGACACCCCGGCGACGCCGGCGGTGACCTCGGCCGGACGGGGACGCAGGGCGGTCCGGGTCGCGGCGCTGGCCGCGGTCTCCGGTCTCGCGCTGGCCGGCTGTCAGGGTCAGCTGTCCGACGGGTTCCTGCCCACGGCGGTCTCCGACAGCGGCAGGCGGGTCACCGACCTGTGGGTCGGCAGCTGGATCGCCGTCCTCGCGGTCGGTGCCATCACGTGGGGCCTCATGCTCTACGCCGCGATCCGCTTCCGGAAGCGCAAGGGCGACGAGTCCCTTCCGGTGCAGCTGCGCTACAACGTCCCGATGGAGCTGCTCTACACCGTCATCCCGGTGTTC
>NZ_JBPGXG010000241.1:0-2661 GCF_056755255.1 Monashia sp. HAY1-5C
AGCTCGCGACGAACTGGGTGGTCACCGCCAAGCAGGAGGCGACGCGCGACAAGCGGATGGCCGAGCTCGTCGACGACTGTGCCCACGGCCGCCTGATCAAGTCCCAGCGCTACGGCACCGAACCCGCGTGGGTGCGCCGGATGCGGGCCGAGCTCGGTTGACGACGGCGTAGCGCTGGTCGGACCGGGCCGGCCAGCGCCACACCTTCAGCGTTTGCCCTTGGCCGGGATGATCTCGGTGTGGTTCTTGGCCGCGGCCTTGGCGTGCTTGTCGGCCCGCTTCTCCTTGAGCGTCTTGGCCTTCGTGGACATGTGGGACTTCGGTGACTTGTCACCCATGGTGCGCTCCTGAGGTCTGAAGCCTGATCGGCTCCATCACCCAGTATGCCGGTCGCCCCGGCGCACTGACGAGGGCCCGTGCACGGGGTTCACGCCAGGTCCGGCCCGGCGACACCGGCCTTGCTGGTGGCGAGGCGCTTGCGCCTACAGTTCCGGTGTGGGCTACGAGGGGCGGGACCGGGAGCGCTGGGTGGCGGAGGACCCTGCCCAGAAGCGCGCGGACCGCGACGACTTCGCCCGCGACCGGGCGCGCGTCGTGCACTCGTCGGCGCTGCGGCGCCTCGCGGCCAAGACCCAGGTGCTGGCCCCGGCCCACGACGACTTCGTCCGCAACCGCCTCACCCACTCCCTCGAGGTCGCGCAGATCGGTCGCGAGTTCGGGGCCGCCCTCGGCTGCAACGCTGACGTCGTCGACACCGCGTGTCTGTCGCACGACCTCGGGCACCCGCCCTTCGGCCACAACGGTGAGACCATCCTGGACGAGATCGCCTCCGCCATCGGTGGTTTCGAGGGAAACGCCCAGACGCTGCGGCTGCTCACGCGAATCGAGGCCAAGCGGTCCCACCCCGACGGCACGCCCGCCGGCCTCAACCTGACCCGGGCGAGCCTCGATGCCACGACGAAGTACCCTTGGCGTCGCGGTGACGGGCCCCACCCCACAACCAAGTTCGGCGTGTATGACTCGGACCTGCCTGTGTACCAGTGGATCCGCGAGGGCGCCGACGCCCGACGCCGGTGCCTCGAGGCCGAGGTCATGGACTGGTCCGACGACGTGGCGTACTCGGTGCACGACGTCGAGGACGCCGTGGCGTCCGGCTGGCTGGACCCGCGGGTGCTGCGCTCGCAGGACATGGCCGGTGTGCTCGAGGTCGCGGGGCGCACCTACGCGCCGGACCTCGGTCCGGACGTCCTCGGGGCCGCCCTGGAACGGCTGCTGGCCTCGGGCGCCGTGCCGTCCTCCTTCGACGGCTCCCGCGGTGACCTCGCCCGGCTCAAGGACCTGACGAGCCGTCTCATCGGGCACTTCGTCCTCGTCGTCGAGCAGGCGACCCGCGAACGGCACGGGCCCGGGCCCCTGTGCCGGTACGAGGCCGACCTCGTCGTGCCGGACGACCTCCGGGCCGAGTGCTCGGTGCTCAAGGCGATCGCCAACCACTTCGTCATGGCGACCGACGCCCGCCTGGCCGTCATGGCCGAACAGCGCGACGTCGTCCGCGACCTCGTGGCCGGGTTCGCCGCGCGTCCCGAGGAGCGGCTCGACGCGCCCTTCCGCGCCGACCATGCGGCCGCCACCGACGACGCGGCACGGTTGCGCGTCGTCGTCGACCAGGTCGCCTCGCTCACCGACGTCCGGGCCCTCGGTCTGCACAGGCAGTGGTGCCCCTGACCGGCGGGATCGGCCCGACGACCTAGAATCACCGCAGCGACAGGAGGCAGATGGCGGGGCTGATCAACAGCGAGGACATCGCGACGGTGAAGGCGCGCACGTCCATCGAGGACGTCGTGCGCGAGTACGTCACCCTGCGGTCTGCCGGCCCCGGGTCCTTCAAGGGCCTGTGCCCCTTCCACGACGAGAAGACGCCCTCCTTCACCATCCGCCCCGCCGTCGGCGCCTGGCACTGCTTCGGCTGCGGCGAGGGCGGCGACGTCCTCTCGTTCGTCCAGAAGGTCGACCACCTGACCTTCGCCGAGGCCGTCGAGCGGCTCGCACAGAAGCTCGGCATGGAGCTGCGCTACGAGGACGGCGGCTCCCGCCCCCGCGAGGAGGGCCTCGGTCGACGCGCCCGACTCGTCGAGGCGCACCGCGTCGCGCAGGAGTTCTACGCCGACGCGCTCATCAACCTCCCCGCCGCCCGGGCCGGTCGCGACTTCATGCGCGCCCGCGGCTTCGACGGCGCGGTCGCCAAGCACTTCGGCGTCGGGTTCGCGCCGCGTGGGGGAGAGGACCTCGTGCGACACCTGCGCTCGAAGGGGTTCACCGACGACGAGATCGTCGCCGGCGGCCTCGCCGGTCGTGGCTCGCGGGGTCTCTACGACCGCTTCCGCGGGCGGCTCGTCTGGCCCATCCGTGACATCACCGGCGACACCATCGGCTTCGGCGCCCGGCGGCTCTTCGACGACGACCGCATCGAGGCCAAGTACCTCAACACGAGCGAGACGCCGATCTACAAGAAGTCGACCGTCCTCTACGGCCTCGACCTCGCCAAGAAGTCGATCTCCACGGAGCGCCGCGCCGTCGTCGTGGAGGGCTACACCGATGTCATGGCATGTCACCTCGCCGGGGTCGAGAACGCCGTCGCGACCTGCGGCACCGCCTTCGGGT
>NZ_JBPGXG010000242.1:0-2625 GCF_056755255.1 Monashia sp. HAY1-5C
CCCACCCCGCCAGTCGCGCCCCAGATGTAGCTCCGTCTCGTGGGCTCGGAGATGTGTATAAGAGACAGTCCCACAGGACGCGGCCCCTCCTCCTCGGATCTGGTGCCCTCAGAGCGGGCAGACATCGCCGGCGGTCACTCGGTGCCGGACGCGGCGGGCGCGCTGCCGGCCTGCTGGCCACCCTGCTCGCCTCGGCCGCCCCGGCCGGCGCCACCGCGGCGACGGCGACGACGCGGCTGCGACGACCCGCCCTCGCCGGCGCTCGTGCCGGCACCCTCGGCGGCGGCCCCGGCAGGGTTATCGCCTGCCGCAGCCGCAGTGGCCTCGGCGGCCGACGGGGCCGCACCGGCTGCGGCGGCACCGCCACCACGGGTGCGACGACGGTTGCGCTGGCGACGCGGCCGGCTCTCGCCGTCCTCGCGCTGCTCGCCCGACGCGTCCCGGCCGGCCGGGCGGTCACCACGCGAGGCGCCGCCCCGGGAGGACGTGCCGTGCGACTGGCCCTTGCCGTGGCGCTTGCCGGTCTCGCCGAGGTCCTCGATCTCCTCGGCGGCCAGGCCCGCACGGGTCTGCTGGGACTTGCGCAGGTAGCCCTTCGCGTCGGTCGGGATGTCGAGGTCGGTGAAGAGGTGGTCCGAGCTGGAGTAGGTCTCCTGCGGGTCGGGGATGCCGAGGTCGAGCGTCTTGTTGATGAGCGCCCAGCGGTGCAGGTCGTCCCAGTCGACGAACGTCACGGCCACACCGGTGTTCCCGGCGCGCGCCGTGCGGCCGATGCGGTGCAGGTAGGTCTTCTCGTCCTCGGGGCACTGGTAGTTGATGACGTGCGTGACGTTGTCGACGTCGATGCCGCGGGCGGCGACGTCCGTGGCGACGAGGATGTCGACCTTGCCGTTGCGGAAGGCCCGCAGCGCCTGCTCGCGGGCGCCCTGGCCGAGGTCGCCGTGGATCGCCGCGGCGGCGAAGCCGCGCTCGACGAGCTCGTCGGCGACCTTGGCGGCGGTCCGCTTGGTGCGGCTGAAGATGATGGTCAGCCCCCGGTCCTTGGCCTGGAGCATCCGCGAGAGCATCTCGACCTTGTCGAGGGCGTGCGCGCGGTAGACGAACTGCTCGACGGCCTTGACGGTGTGGGCGTTCTCCGTGTCGTCACCCATCGCGCGGATGTGCGTGGGCTGCGACATGTACCGGCGGGCCAGGGCCACGATGGCACCGGGCATCGTCGCCGAGAAGAGCATCATCTGGCGCGAGGCGGGCGTGAGCGACATGAGCGTCTCGACGTCGGGCAGGAAGCCGAGGTCGAGCATCTCGTCGGCCTCGTCGAGGACGACGGTGCGCGCCTGCGACAGGTCGAGGTGGCCCTGCTTGGACAGGTCGATGAGCCGGCCCGGCGTGCCGACGACGACCTCGACGCCCTCCTTGAGGGCGTCGACCTGCGGCTCGTACGCGCGGCCGCCGTAGACGGTGAGGACGCGGATGCCGCGGCGCCGGCCGGCGCGCTCGAGGTCACCGGCCACCTGGACGGCCAGCTCACGCGTCGGAGCCACGGCGAGCGCCTGCGGCTTGCCCGGACGCGTCAGCGAGGCGAACGCGTCGTCACCGGGCGCCACGACGCGGTTGAGGATCGGCACGCCGAAACCGAGCGTCTTGCCGGTGCCGGTCTTGGCCTGGCCGATGATGTCGTGGCCCGACAGCGCGACGGGAAGCGTCATCGCCTGGATCGGGAACGGGTGGGTGATGCCCGCGTCGGCGAGGGAGGCGACGATGTCGGGATGGACGTCGAAGTCGGCGAAGGTCAGCTCCGGCGACACCTCGGCGGCGGTCTCGGCTGGGTTCTCCGCCGCTGCGTCGGTGGCAGGGGCAGGAACGGCGGCATCGGTGGTGACCTCGGTCTCGGCCGGGGTCTCGTGGGTCTGGGTCATGTGTGTCTCTCGATCGGCACGAGCACCCCGCGGACGCGGGAGCTCAGTGGCGGGACGGGCCGATCGGGAAGTGTCTTGACGGGCGAACCCCCGCGTCATCGCGGGATCCGCCGGTGCGCGGGAGAGTGTCCGCGAGCACCATCTGGGCGATCCATCGGGCCGACCGGGCACCGAGTTGTCCCACCCACTCTACCGGCAGGACGCGCGAGCGCCCGAATCTGCGCCGCTAGGTTGGGTCCATGACTGATGCGGCCCCCACGACGCCCACCGACGACCCCGGCTACGTCGCGGCTGTCACCGACCTGCTGGGCGTCCTCGCCTACGGTGAGCTGCGGGCCTTCAGCCAGCTGGCCCGCGACGCCGAGCTGGCCCCGACGCTGCGCCACACCTCGGCCCTCGCGCAGCTGGCTGCGCACGAGCTGCGCAACTACCAGCTGCTGACCGAGCGGCTCACCGAGCTGCGGGTCACCCCCGAGGAGGCGATGGAGCCGTTCGTCGTCGCCGTCGACGGCTTCCACGAGCGGACCCGGCCCTCGGACTGGCTCGAGGGTGTCGTCAAGGCCTACGTCGGCGACGGCATCGCCCAGGACTTCTACCGCGAGATCGCCCAGTACGTCGACCCCGAGACCCAGTCCCTGGTCCTCGGCGTGCTCGAGGACACCGGCCAGGCCGCTGTCTCTTATACACATCTGACGCTGCCGACGACGGA
>NZ_JBPGXG010000243.1:0-2616 GCF_056755255.1 Monashia sp. HAY1-5C
TTGACACGCTGTTGAGTTCTCAAGAATCAGACACACACCATCAACCACACCCACACACGCAGGCCCGGCCTCCGGGGCAACCCTTCAAACTTACTCACCGACCCCACCGGAGTCAAATCCGCGGCCCGCCCAGAAGAGCGGTCCCGACATGCTCCGAGATGGCCTCGGCTGGCGATGTTTCCCGACCTCAGGTCGGGTTCGACATCGACGTCAGGCCCCCGGTCCCGGCCGCCGCGGGCGTCCGTTCCGCCCGGTCGGGCTGACGTCGTAACGTTAGCCCGACGACCCGGACGAAGACAAATCCGTCCACGCCGCCCGTCGACGCCGGCCGACCTGCGTCCGGGAGCAGGCGCAGGACCAGCGGCCCAGGGCTCCGTCGGGTCAGGCGATGCGGTCGATGACGATGGGGTCGAGGACGGGCCGCGACCCCTCGGGAGCCACGGTGATGCCGCCATCGAGCGCCGCGATCGCCCTCTCGAAGCGCTCCGGCTCGTCGGTGTGCAACGTCAGCAGCGGCTCTCCCCCGCGGACCGTGGCCCCTGGCTTGTAGTGGATCTCCACTCCGGCCCCCGCCTGCACCGGGTCCTCCTTGCGGGCCCGCCCGGCGCCGAGCCGCCAGGCGGCGACACCGACGGCGAGCGCGTCGAGCTCGACGAGCACGCCGTCGGCGGGTGCCAGCACGTGGTGGGTCTCCCTGGCCGTCGGCAGGGGCGCGTCGGGGTCTCCCCCTTGGGCGCGGATCATCCGGCGCCAGGCGTCCATGGCTCGGCCGTCGCGCAGGGCGTCGGCGGGATCGACGTCGACACCCGCCGCCTGCACCATCTCCCGGGCCAGCGCGAGGGTCAGCTCGACGACGTCCTCGGGCCCCCCGCCCTCGAGCACCTCGACCGACTCGCGCACCTCGAGCGCGTTGCCGGCCGTGAGGCCGAGGGGCGTGCTCATGTTCGTCAGCAGCGCGACGGTCTTCACGCCGGCGTCGGTGCCGAGGCGCACCATCGTCTCCGCCAGCTCGCGCGCCTGACCGAGCTCCTTCATGAACGCGCCGGAACCGACCTTGACGTCGAGGACCAGCGAACCCGTCCCCTCGGCGATCTTCTTGCTCATGATGGAGGTGGCGATGAGGGGGACGCACGACACCGTGCCGGTCACGTCGCGGAGGGCGTAGAGCTTCTTGTCGGCGGGTGCGAGGCCGGATCCTGCGGCGCAGATGACGGCTCCGACCTCCTCGAGCTGGGCCAGCATCTGCTCGTTAGTCAGGTCGGCCCGCCAGCCGGGGATCGACTCCAGCTTGTCGAGGGTGCCCCCGGTGTGGCCGAGCCCTCGTCCGGACAGCTGTGGCACCGCGACGCCGCACGCGGCGACGAGCGGTGCGAGCGGGAGCGTGATCTTGTCGCCGACCCCACCGGTCGAGTGCTTGTCGCTCGTCGGGCGAGACAACGAGGAGAAGTCGAGCCGCTCCCCCGAGCGGATCATGGCGTCGGCCCACCGGGCGATCTCGCGGGCGCTCATGCCGTTGAGGTAGATGGCCATCGCCAGGGCGGACATCTGCTCCTCGGCGACGACACCGCGCGTGTAGGCGTCGATGACCCAGTCGATCTGGGCGTCGGTCAGCTCGGACCGGTCCCGCTTGGCGGAGATGACGTCCACGGCATCGAAGGCTTCGCTCACGGCGCCATCATTCCCCAGCGCGGCGCGCTCCGGGGCCGGGAGCCGGTCTCACGCCTGCGCGGCGTCGAGGTCGGCGCGCCCGAACGCCTGCGGCAGCACCGCCGACATCGGCAGCACGCCCTCCGGCGTCATGAGCAGGCACTCCGGACCGCCGTTCTCCCAGAGCAGCTGACGGCAGCGTCCGCAGGGCATGAGGGGCCGGCCGTCGGCCCCGACGCAGAACACGTGGGTCAGGCGGCCGCCGCCGGTGGCGTGCAGCTCGGAGACCATGCCGCACTCCGCACAGAGCGCGACGCCGTAGGCGGCGTTCTCGACGTTGCACCCCGCCACGACGCGTCCGTCGTCGACGAGGCCGGCGACGCCGACCCGGAAGTTCGAGTACGGCGCGTACGCGCGCTCCATGAGCTCGACCGCCCGACGCCGCAGCGCGTCCCAGTCGACGGGCGTCGGCTCGCTCATGTGGCCTCGCCCTTGCGGTAGACGACGCCGTCGGCCGCCGGCATACGCAGGCGTTGCGAGGCGAACGCGAGGACGAGCAGCGTCGCGACGTACGGCGTCATGCCGGTGAACTGGTTCGGCACGGTGTCGGACAGGAGGAACCACGTCATCGCGAGGACACCCATGACGACCGTCGGCACGCCGGCGAGCGGCTTGCCCCGGCGACGACGGACGACCTGCCAGATGCCCCAGGCGACGAGGCCGACCGCGATCGGCAGCAGGTAGGCGTGCACGACGTCGCCACCGCCGCGCAGCTGGACGGCGTCGGTGTAGCCGAAGAGGGCCGCGCCGCCGGCCAGACCTCCGGGGCGCCAGTTGCCGAAGATCATCGCGGCGAGGCCGATGAAGCCACGACCGCCGGTCTGGCCCTCGCGGTAGAGGTTGCTGGCGACGAGGACGAGGAAGCCGCCCGCGAGGCCCGCGAGCCCACCGGAGACGAGGACGGCGGAG
>NZ_JBPGXG010000244.1:0-2508 GCF_056755255.1 Monashia sp. HAY1-5C
CCGGACATGGCCACGGGTCTGCCCACCGACGCGAAGCACCAGGGGTGCCTCGTCGAGGTGGCCGACCCGTTCACGGGTGGGCGTCGCCACGGCAGCCCACAGGCCGACCACGAGCATCCCCATAGCGTCCTCGCCGACGTGCCACGAGCCTGACCGCTCCCGCGCCACGAGCCGCCACCGGATGTTCCGGGAGGCGGCTCTTTGCCTGTGTCCGAGCACGACCGGCACGAGACGGAAGGAGAGGCCCCGCCATGACCCAGGTCGAGGTGTGGAACGCCGACGAGACGTTGTTGCACCGCGTCACCGTGCGGCACGCGATCGCGATGATCTGGCGCGGTGTCGCGACGCCGGTCACCGAGCACGACACGGACCGCTTCGGCCCGTACCGGGTGCCCCTCGTCGTGCGGCTCGTCCGCTACGTCGAGCAGAAGTGGCTCTACTCGCGGACCCGGGCCACGTACTCCCGCGACGGCGTGCTGCTGCGCGACCGCGGCCGGTGCGCGTACTGCGGACGGTTCACGGCCACGACGATGGACCACGTCCAGCCTCGCTCCCGCGGTGGTGCGACGTCATGGGCCAACGCCGTGGCCGCCTGTGAGCCGTGCAACGCCCGCAAGGGTGACCGGACGCCCGACGAGGCCGGGATGCCGCTGCGCTGGCAGCCGTACGTGCCGACGCGCGTCCAGCTGCACTTCGCGCGCGAGACCGTCATGGAGGGCGCCCTCACCGCGGCTCCCCGCCATGGCGACGCCCCGGACGCCGGCGCCGCCGCTCGCACCACCGCCCCGCACACGAGAGCACGACGATGACCCCGTTCCCTGTCGCGCTCCCGGGCGCGCAGGCCTCCACGCTCATATGGGCCGGCCCCGCCGAGGTCGAGCTCGCGGCGCTCGAGCAGCTTCGCACGATCAGCCGGCCCAGGCCTGCGGCCCGGACCCGCTCGTCGAGGTCGTCGCCCGCCTGACGACGCTGCTCTGCGTCAAGGGCTGACCCGGCCGGGTCGAGGGCTGAGCCCCGGCCACCGGGGGTGACGTCGGAAGGCCCCTCGTCCGTGGCTGACCACGGGCGAGGGGCCTTCTCGTGCAAGCGGTTCCGCTCAGATGCTGCGGATCGCGAGGGCGACGTTGTGGCCGCCGAACCCGAACGAGTTGTTCAGGGCCGCGATGTCGCCGTCGGGAAGCTGCTGGGCCTCGCCGGTGACGACGTTGAGCGGGATCTCCGGGTCCTGGTCGTCGAGGTTGATCGTCGGCGGCACGAGCCGGTGGTGGACCGACTGGATCGTGATGACGGCCTCGAGGGCGCCGGCGGCGCCGAGCAGGTGTCCGGTCATCGACTTCGTCGCGGTCACCGACAGGTTCTCGGTGTGGTCGCCGAACGCGCGCTTGATGGCGTTGTACTCGGCGACGTCGCCGACGGGTGTCGACGTCGCGTGCGCGTTGATGTGGATGATGTCGGACAGCGCCAGGTCGGCGCGCTCGACGGCGTAGCGCATCGCGCGCGCGGCGCCGGACCCGTTGGGCTCGGGAGCGGTGATGTGGTGCGCGTCGGCCGACATGCCGACGCTGGCCAGCTCGGCGTAGATCCTCGCGCCACGGGCCCTGGCGTGCTCCTCGGACTCGAGGACGATGACGGCCGCACCCTCACCGAGCACGAAGCCGTCGCGGCCCGTGTCGTAGGGGCGCGAGGCCTTCTCCGGCTCGTCGTTGCGGGTCGAGAGGGCCTGCATGGCGGCGAAGCCCGCGATGGGCAGCGCGTGGACCGCGGCCTCGGTGCCACCGGCCACGACGACGTCGGCGCGACCCGTGCGGATCATGTCGATGGCGTAGCCCATGCTCTCGGCGCCGGAGGCGCAGGCGCTCACGGTCGTGTGTGCACCGGCGCGCGCGCCGAGGTCGAGCGAGACGGCGGCCGCGGGCCCGTTGGGCATGAGCATCGGGACGGCGAGCGGGTAGACCCGACGGGGGCCCTTCTCGCGCAGGTTGTCCCACTGGTCGAGCAGCGTCCAGACGCCACCGATGCCGGAGCCGACGGCGGCACCGAGCCGCTCGGGGTCGACCTCGGGCTTGCCCGCATCGGCCCACGCCTCGCGCGCGGCGATGAGGGCGTACTGGCTCGACGGGTCGAGGCGCCGGGTCTCGACCTTGGCCAGGACCTCCTCGGGCTTCGTGGCGATCGTCGCGGCGAAGGTGACCGGGAGCTCGTACTTGGCGACCCAGTCGAAGTCCATCGGGCGGGCGCCGGAACGCCCCGCGAGGAGGGCCTCCCAGGTCTCGGTGGCCGTGCCACCGAGTGGCGTCGTGGCGCCGAGACCGGTGACCACGACGCGTCGGTCGCGATTGGAGGTCATGTGACGTGCTCCTGTCGAGTCGGGGTGTTGCGGTTGGTACGGGGACCCGGGTTCGGGTCGGACGTGGTGCTGGGGTGCAGCGGGGATGCGGTGCGGATGTGGCGGCCGGCCGTCGTGGCCGGGCCTGTCTCTTATACACATCTGACACTGCCGACGACGGA
>NZ_JBPGXG010000245.1:0-2335 GCF_056755255.1 Monashia sp. HAY1-5C
TCCGTCGTCGGCAGCGTCAGATGTGTATAAGAGACAGCCCCGAGCCCGCCCCGAGCCCGACTGCGGGCCACCCGCTAGGTCAGTGCTCACTCCGACTGAGCAGTGACGTAGCGAACGGGCCTCACGTCCGCCGGTCAGCGGCGCGGGTGCAGGCCGCGCGCATGGTCACGTCGACCCGGACGAGCGGAATAGAACCGGACCGGGGTCCGTTTGGTGTGTCATGACCAACGCTGCCACGCCCCGCACCCGAGTCGCCGTCCTCGTCGGGAGCCTGCGCTCCGGCTCGGTGAACCGCCGCATCGCCGAGGCCCTACGAGACCACGCCCCCGACGGCGTCCAGCTCGAGATCGTCGACGGTCTCGGGGCGCTGCCCTTCTACAACGAGGACATCGACGGCGCCGACGCCCCGTCGGTCGTCACCGACCTGCGTCGCGCGGTGGGCTCCGCCGACCGCGTCCTCGCCGTCACCCCCGAGTACAACGGCACCATGCCGGCCGTGCTCAACAACGCCATCGACTGGCTGTCGCGCCCGTTCGGCCAGGGCGCCATCAAGGACAAGCCCTTCGCCGTCGTCGGCGCGACGCCGACGCCCTACGGCGGCAAGTGGGCCCACGAGGACACCCGCCGCTCGGCGAGGATCGCCGGCGCCCACGTCGTCACCGACGTCGAGGTGTCCCAGACGACGATCGACACCGACGTCCTCGGCGACCCCGAGGTCTTCGGCCGGCTCACCGACGCCCTCGCGACGCTCGTGGCCGCGGACACGTCGGTCGCCGCCTGACGGGCCGGGCCGCCGACCCCTGCGGCGTACACTCGAGACGGCGCACGAACGCCCGGGCGACGCCGCCCCGACGCACTCCGCACGACGCCTCCCGACCCGGTCGGGAGGGTCGGGGGGTCGTCACCCGTGACCAACGGACCAGGAGGTGCCATGGGTGACAACATCGGACTCTGGGTGCTGCTCGCCATCGTCGTCGTGCTCGTCGCGGGGGCTGCCATGCTGCAGAGCCGGCGCGGAGGGACCAACGACACGCTGAACCGCCACGGCGACGAGACCGTCGTCGAGCGCGACCACCACCCCGAGGGGGCAGAGCGCTCCCACCTCGTCGGCAACCCGCCGATCGACACCATCACGACCCAGGGCTGGGGCGTGGCCCAGGCCGGCGAGGGCGCGATGCCCGAGGAGCTGCCGGAGGACGTCCACCCCGAGTACCACGAGGACCCGCACCACCGCCGCCGGCACTGACCGGCGCACCGGCGAGCTCGACCTCCACCACGACGCTCGACCGATTTGCCACCCGCGAGCACGAGACCGACGGCCGCACCCCTTCGCGGGGTGCGGCCGTCGCCGTCAGGCCAGGTGCCAGACCGTCGTCGTGCGCAGGGTCTCGCCGGGGCGCAGCACGGTCGAGGGGAACTCCGGGCGGTTGGGGGCGTCGGGGAAAGCCTGCGTCTCCAGGGCGATGCCGGCCCGCGGGCCGTACGCGCGACCGGACAGGCCGACGATGCTGCCGTCGAAGTGCGTGCCGGTGTACACCTGCATCCCCGGCTGGTCCGTCTCGACGGTGAGCGTGCGCCCGCCGCGACCGGTGAGGACCGCCGCCGTCCGCATCCCCGAGCCCCGCAGGACGACGTTGTGGTCCAGGCCCCGAGCGTGGCGCAGCTGCTCGTCGTCGAGGGCGAGACCGTCTCCGATGCGACGCGGAGACCGCCAGTCCAGCGCGGTGCCGTCGACGGCCTCGACGCCCGTGGGCAGCAGGTCGGCGCCGACCGCGGTGAAGGCGTCGGCGTCGAGGCGCAGCACGTGGTCCTCGACGCCGCCGCTGCCCTCGCCGTCGAGGTTGAAGTAGGCGTGGTTGGTGAGGTTGACGACCGTCGGCCGGTCGGTCGAGGCCGCGTAGTCCAGGTGCACGGTGCCGGGAGCGATGCGGTAGGTGACGTCGACCTCGAGCCGGCCCGGGAAACCCTGTTCTCCGTCGGCACTGCTCAGGTGGAGGCGCACGTGCTCGGGGCCGGCGTCCGTCACGGTCCAGACCCGGCGGTCGAAGCCGCCCGGGCCGCCGTGCAGGGTCGTGGTCCCCTCGTTGGCCGGCAGCACGTACGTCGTGCCGTCGAGGGTGAACCTTCCACCCGCGATCCGGTTGGCGTACCGGCCGATGGTCGCACCGAGGTAGCCCCCGTCGGACGCGTACGCACCGGGGTCCGCATGGCCGAGGACGACGTCGACGGGGTCGGGGGAGTGCGCGTCCTCGACGACCAGTCGACGAACGGCCGCGCCGGCGGTCATGACCTCGAGGGCTGTCTCTTATACACATCTGACGCTGCCGACGACGGA
>NZ_JBPGXG010000246.1:0-2323 GCF_056755255.1 Monashia sp. HAY1-5C
TCCGTCGTCGGCAGCGTCAGATGTGTATAAGAGACAGTGGCCCCACAGGGCCACCCGCGTCCGTCTCCCGCCCCTCAGCGAAGTGATGAGGTCACTTGAGCTTGAAGTTGGCGCTGAGGCTGCTGCCGTCCTGCGTCGTCATCGTCACCTGGTAGCACGCGCCCGCCGTCTTCGGCGTCTGCCAGTTCTGGATGAACTGGCCCGCCGTCGCGTCGTAGCGCAGGCTGGTGCCACCGGTCGTGACGAGCTCGACGTCATCCGCGGTGCCGCTGTTGCAGGCGACTCCCTTGACCGAGAACGACTTGACCGTGGAGGTGCTCGTCAGCTCGGTGTTGCCGGCGAAGACCTCGAACTTGAGTGGGACAGTCGAGCCGGCCTTGACTGTGTTGACGATGGTGCCCATGTCGACCGGCTGGTAGAAGCCCTTGAGCGTCCAGGCCTTCACCTCGTACGGCATCGTGGCGGTCGACGTCCGGCCGGCCTTGTCGGCGCCCGTCGCGACGAGCGTGTGCGGGCCGACGGCGGTCGAGTAGCCGGTCACGACGCACGTGTCCGGCCCCGAGACGGCGTCCGCGACGGTGCAGGTCGGCTGGGCCGGCACTTGGCCGTAGTAGTACGCAGTGTCGAAGGTCGAGTCGAACGTGGCTGTCGGGTCCGTCAGGTCGATCTTGAACGTGCCGGACGCCGCACCCGTGGGCGTGGTGTTGCCGGCGTGGTCCGTGACGGTTGGGCTGTCGACGACGACGGCAGACCCCTCGCCGACCGAGGACGCCGTGAGCTGCGAGGCGTCGACGCCGGACGTCGCGTCCGACACGTCGAACGTCGCTGTGACGGGGCTGACGTACCAGCCGTTGGCCCCTGCCGTGCCCGAGGCGGAGCCGTACGTCACGGTGGGGGCGGTCGCGTCACGCTTGATGCCGTCCGTGACCACCGGACCCGTCGACCCACCGGCGCTCGTGGCCGAGCACGCATAGGTCGTCGCGACCTGGTCGCTCGCGATGGTCTGGTCGACACACCCGGTCTTCACCAGGGAGCCGGGCGACTCGTCCTCGGACACGTTCCACGTCAGCGTCACGTCGCTTCGGTACCAGCCGGCCAGCCCGTCCGGGGCGGTCGGGTTCAGCGTGTAGGTGATCACGGGCGCCGAGACGTCCTCGATCGAGTAGGTCGCCGAGCCCGAGGCCGTGAGACCGCCGGCGTCGGTGTAGGAGCAGCTCGCGGTCTGGGACCCGATGCCGTCCGACGCGTAGGGCCCCGTCACGGCCGACAGCGTGGCCGGGAAGCTGGACGGGCCGTCCTCCGCGTCGGCGACGACGCACGTCGCTGCGGGCACCGCGCCCTTGGCGTACGAGGCACCCGGGCTCACGCCCGTGACGTCGACCGACGGTGCCGAGTTGCTCGACCCGGTCACGCGCGCGAAGAAGGTGGCTGGCGCCAGGTTGAAGGTGCCCTGGGAGTCGTTGAACGTCTCCTGGAGCGAGATCGTGGCATCACCGGCGGTCAGCGGAGTGACCGTGACGG
The DNA here is from genome assembly GCF_056755255.1 of Monashia sp. HAY1-5C. Classification (NCBI taxonomy): domain Bacteria; kingdom Bacillati; phylum Actinomycetota; class Actinomycetes; order Micrococcales; family Intrasporangiaceae; genus Intrasporangium; species Monashia sp. HAY1-5C. The sequence goes on from NZ_JBPGXG010000246.1 coordinate 1,522, forward strand.
TCTTGACGTCACCGCAGCTCGCGAACGTCAGTGAGCTGGGTGAGACGGTGGCCACGGTGGGCGCGTCGGACACGACCGAGACCTGAAGCACCGTCTGTCCGGTGAGGTTGCAGCCGTTCTTGCCGTCGTCGTCGTTCGTGGGGCTCACGACCATTGTGGTGCTCTTGGGCGCACCCCCGACGTTGAGGCTCATGATCTCGGCTGTCGCGTCGATCGAGGTGTCGAGCTGGTTGGCGATGTCGTCCGCGAGAGCGACTCCTCCGGCGGCAGCGACGAGTGTGGTGGCCGCTGCAATGGCAGCGCCGATTGTTCGGAATCGCATGGACCCCTACTCCTCCCCTTGATGGCATGCCGACCAGTGCCCCCGCAGTGCCGGCCCTCGTCACCCTAGAGAGTGATTTATGGGTCCGTTGCCTTATTGAGAATGATTGATCGTGATTCTTTCCGACCCATTTGGAAATTGTAGTAAATGGGGTGAAGACGTCATACGGAATATAAGGAACTAATCGGACAAAGGGGAGTGGCCCGGAGGTGTAAAGGCAATCGAGTCGCCCGTTGCGGCCGGTCCTGAACGGGAGGACGCGGGTGCCCTTTCCGGGCACCCGCGTCCGTTTGTCTCCCGCCCCTCAGCGGAGGCCGATGTTGACGTAGTAGGTCTGGCCGTCGTCGAGGGTCACACCCACTCGCCAGTAGCTACCGGCCTGCGTCTTGTCGGTCTTCCAGTTGTACTGGTACTGCGTGCCGTCCCAGGTGTACGTGCCGCCCACCGTCTCTGCCGCCGTGTAGGACGACTCGTTGACGG
>NZ_JBPGXG010000247.1:0-2318 GCF_056755255.1 Monashia sp. HAY1-5C
CCTGCTCTTCGAGGCCCATGTCGTCGTCGACGTGCCGGCCGCGACGGACCTTGCCGACCTGCGTGCGGACCTCGAGCGCCTCGCCACCGAGCTGCTCGTCGACCTCGACCTGCACGAGGACTGACCCGGCTGTCCGCGTTGTCGGTCATGATGTGCGCGTCATGACCCGATGGACTCCGGCACAGGTGGCCGGGCTCGCTCCCGACGACGCGTCGCTGGTGGCGGCCCGCAGACTGGCACGCCCCGGCCCGTGGAGCGACACCGGTTCGACCGAGACGCTCGTGTGGGGCAAGTGCCAGGGGTCGGGCAGGACGCCGTACCAGGTGAGCGTCGACCTCGCCGGGCCGGCCTTCCGCTGCTCGTGCCCGAGCCGCAAGCACCCGTGCAAGCACGGGCTCGCGCTGCTGCTGCTCTGGGTCGACGGGTCGGGGTCGGTCGCCGACGTCGAGGAGGCGGCCGGCTTCGCCCGCGAGTGGGCGGCCGAGCGGGCCGCCCGCGGCGCAGCCCGCGACGCCGCGACCGAGGCCCGGGCCGGGCGGACCCCGGACCCCGACGCCCAGGCCCGGCGGCTCGAGGACCGGCTCGCGCTGATGACGGCGGGCATGGACGACTTCGCCCGGTGGCTCGGTGACCTCGTCCGCGGTGGGACGGCCACGGCCCGCCGCCAGCCGCAGGCGTGGTGGGAGACGACCGCCGCGCGGCTCGTCGACGCCCAGCTGCCCGGCGTCGCCGACGACGTCCGCTCCGTCGGCAGCGAGGTCGCCTGGCGCGCGGACTGGTCCGAACGGCTCCTCGTCGCCCTCGGCCGCTGGTGGACCGCGACCCGCACGTGGAGCCGTCGCGACAGCCTCGACCCCGACGAGCTCGGCGACCTCAGGGCCTACCTCGGCTGGTCCGTCCCCACCGACACGGTCCGCGCGGGTGACGCCCTGCACGACCGCTGGACCGTGCTCGGCGCGCACCGCACCGACGACGGCCGCCTCCAGCAGCAGCGGACGTGGCTGCGCGGCGAGGCGTCGGGCCACACCGTCGTCGTCCTCGACTTCGCGGCCGGCACGCAGGTGCTGCCCGTGGCCCGCCTGGCCGGCTCGGTCCTCGACGCCACGGTCGCGCGGTACCCGGGGCGCGGCGTCCGGAGGGCGCTGTTCGTCGACGACCCGGCGCCGGTCGCCACCGACGGACCGCTGCCGGGCACCGTCGACGTCGAGGGCGCGTACGCTTGGGCCGCCCGGGTCTGGGCCGCCAACCCGTGGACGCGGCGCGTGCCGGTCGCCCTCGCCGCCGTGCGCGTCGGGGTCGACCCGCCGCGGTCACCCGTCTCGGCGCCGGCACCCGCGTCCGCCTCGGCGTCAGCCCCGGCGTCGGGCCCCGCGTCGGCCCTGCTCACGGCCCGCGCCGTCGACGCGGCTGGCCGCGGCATCGACCTGACCGCCGATGCCGCGGTGTGGGCGCTGCTCGCGCGCACCGGCGGGCACCCGGCCGACGTGTTCGGCGAGCTCGAGCACGGGCGGTTCCGGCCCCTCACCCTGGTGCAGCGGGGGGAGATGGTGGCGCTGTGAGCGAACGCACCGGAGCGACAGGCGGGTTCGACGCCTGGTGGCGCGAGGTCGGCAACGCGGCCCTCGTCGGCACCGCCCGTCGCGCCGTCCCACCGCTCGACGTCCTCGGCATCCGGCGCCCCGACGCACCCACCGATGCGTCGACCGGCACGCCGACGACGCTCCCGCGCGAGGCCGCGCTCCTCGACGCCGCCGCGCTCGGCGCGGCGGCCCTCGCGTCGGGACGCGTGTCCCGTCCGGCCGAGACGCCGCCCACCTCCCCGCCGGACGTGCGCGCCGAGGCCTCGCGCCTGGCCGTGCAGCTGCTCGAGCTCGTCCTGACGCAGCCGCCCGCCGGCGTGCAGCAGCGACCAGCCCTGCTGACGCACTGGCTCCGCGCGTGCGACACCGGTGGCCGACGCGTCCCGCACGCGCTGCTGCCGACCCTCCTCGACCTCGCCACCGCACAACGCTCGCTGCGTCGCGTCGCCGCCCGGGTCGTCGACGAGCGCGGCCTCTGGCTGGCTGCGCAGCGTGCCGACTGGGGCTGGGTGCTCGACGCCGCGGCCGGGGCGGACGTGTCGGCCGAACCCGAGCTCGATCCGGACGACTGGGCGCGGCTGCCCTCGACCGAGCGTCTGTCGCTCGTGGCGTCGCTGCGCGCCCGGGACCCCGACGCGGCCCGCGCGCTCGTCGGGTCGACGTGGGCCACCGATGCCGCGCGGGACCGGCGGGCTCACCTCCTGTCTCTTATACACATCTGACGCTGCCGACGACGGA
>NZ_JBPGXG010000248.1:0-2266 GCF_056755255.1 Monashia sp. HAY1-5C
TCCGTCGTCGGCAGCGTCAGATGTGTATAAGAGACAGACGCCAGCCGGTGCGGCGGGCCCACGCCTCGGCACGGTGCCAGGCTCCCTCGAACCACGGCTCCTTCGCATCGACGTAGGCCGACGTGTCGTCGTCGAGCGCGAGGAGCCGGCGCTTCTCGGCGGCGTACGCGTCGCGCTCGGCCGGCTCGGCGCGCAGCCAGTCACGGAACAGCAGCGCGAAGCGCCAACCCGGCGAGCCGTGCTCGCGCACGTGGACCTGCACGACCTGGCCCGGGTCGCACCCGCCGGCGAAGCGCTTGGCCCAGGCCGACGCGTCGGCTCCTGCGGGGTGCGGGGTGTCGGCGTCGATGCCGTGGGCGACGACGTACCCGGCGTCGCGCAACGCCGTCCCGAAGGCCTCGCCGTCCGCGTCGGGAAGGTGCCGGACACCGACCTGGACGTCGATGACGTCCTTGGCCAGGAGCCCGGCCACGGAGGTCGACCCGACGTGCGACACCTCGGTGACGGCGCCGGTGCCGGCCAGGGCGGCGGCGAGGCGCGCGACGACGCGCTCGCCCCGGGCCTCCCAGTCGGCTCGCGGCTCGACCACGGCGCCACGGTCGGGGCGGCGGCTGCGCAGCCCGGCGGCGAGGTTGTCGGCCCAGGGCCGGAGGCGCTCGTGCCAGAGCCGGTCGACGGCGCCGGTCAGTGCCTCGGGCGACCCGGTGTTGTCGAGGAGCACGTCCGCGGCGACGCGTCGCTGCTCGTCGGTGGCCTGCGCGGCCATGCGGCGCCGGACGTCGTCGGCGTCGAGCCCACGCTGCTCGACGAGCCGTCGCACGCGCGTCTCCTCGTCGGCCTCGACGACGACGGACAGGTGCTCGTGCACCCAGAGGCCGCGCTCGACGAGCAGGGGCATGTCGTAGACGGACACGGCGTCCGGCGGAGCGGCCGCGCGCGACGCCGCGACGCGTCGGACGATCGCCGGGCCGGTGATGGCGTCGAGCGCAGCCAGCTCGTCCGGGTCGGCGAAGACGACGGCGGCCAGGCCCGCCCGGTCGAGGGTGCCGTCGGCGCGGACGACGGCGTCGCCGAACCGCTGCCGGATCGCCTCGAGCGTCGGCCGTCCGGGCTGGACGAGCTCGCGGGCCACGGCATCGGCATCGACGACGTGCGCGCCGAGCTCGCCGAGCCGCCGTGACACCGTCGACTTGCCCGACCCGATCCCTCCGGTGACCCCGACGCGCAGCACGGGGGCCAGCCTACGCAGGCCGGCCGGTCAGGCGAGACGGGCGGGGAAGCCTCCCTTGGCGACCGGCCCCCACCGCGTCGGGGTGACCCGCAGCAGCGACTTGCCCTGGTCGCGCATGGCCCGGCGGTACTCGTCCCAGTCCGGGTGCTCGCCGGAGACCGAGCGGTAGTAGTCGACGAGGGGCTCGACGGAGTCGGGCACGTCGATGACCTCGCAGTCACCGTCGACCTGGATCCACTCGCCCCCGAAGTCGTCGGACAGCACGAGGACGGTGACCTCCGGGCGACGCCGGGCGTTGGTCGTCTTGGCCCGCTCGGGATAGGTCGAGATGACGATGCGGCCCCGCTCGTCGACCCCGCCGGTGACCGGCGAGGCCTGGGGGCGCCCGTCCGAGCGCGTGGTCACGAGGACCATGGAGTGGCGCGGACGGACGAAGTCGAGCATCCCCTCACGGTCGACGGTCGTGCTCGTCGCGATCTGGCGCGGCATCGGTCACTGCCCTCCTGTCCCGGCCCGGTCGAAGACGGCCACGAGCGCCTCGGCCAGCCAGGCGGCGTACATCTCGTGGGTCCACCCGCAGCGGCGGACGAACCGGTCGTAGATCTCGGGGGCCGTCAACGTCCACACGAGGTCGGTGAAGCATTCCCGGTCCAGGCCTCCGGGGAGGCCGTGGGTCTCCTCGAGGGCGTCGAGCGCGTTCGTGTTGCCCGCGCGGCGCTCCGCGTCGATCGTCGCGACGAACGCCTGCAGGCCGGTGTCGCCGCCCGCGCCCTGGGCGAGGATGACGCCGAGCAGCGGGCCCACGCGCTCGTAGATCGTCGCGCACAGGGCCGCGTACGCGCGGACGAAGCCCTGGCGGTCGGGCGCGTCCGACATGGCGCGGAACTCCGGCCGGTCCTGCATGGCAACCGGCTCGTCGTCCCCGACGAGGAGCACGTCGTAGACGGCCTTGACGACGTCGGCCTTGCCGCCGATGGCGTTGTAGACGGTCTGGGCGCCTGTCTCTTATACACATCTGACGCTGCCGACGACGGA
>NZ_JBPGXG010000249.1:0-2323 GCF_056755255.1 Monashia sp. HAY1-5C
GATCGTCACGAAGAAGGTCGCGATGATGCCGCTGCTCAAGGTCACCGACATGAGCTATGTGCGCACGGTGCCGGGACGTCTCCTCGGCTACGGCAAGTTCGTCCTCGAGAGCGCCGGCCAGGACCAGGCGCTCCGAGAGGTCAAGTGGGTACCGGACCCGGACCGGACGTACCGCGTCATCTGCGCCGAGATCTTCCACATCACGCCCCCACCGGGCGACGAGGACTACGACGACATCGACGGCGACCTGCCGGACCTGCCCGACGACGGCCTCGGGGGCCGCGGCGGCCGTGGCGGCCCGACGCCGCCCGGGAGCCCCATCAGGGCCACCGGCGGCGCGGGAGGCGAGTCGTACCCGGACGTGCACCGGACCCACAACCCCATCCAGGACCGGCTCGACTCCTACTCGCGCGCCGTCCCGGTCCAGCGCGGGTCGCGGCCCGAGACCGTCTACGAGAGCGACGACGTCAAGCGTCGCCGGCGCAGCGCCGACACCGGCCCGATCTGGCCGGTCCGCGACCGCGGTGGTCGCGAGTCCTGACACCGCCGCGGCAACCACCCAGACATACCCGCGCCGGCCGCATCCCGATCCCGCCGACCGCACGTCGGATCGCGGGTTGGACTCGCGCACAGCACGGCTCGCCGCGGGCACCCGAGGGGTCTACGTTGGGCAGATGCTGACGAACGCACTCCACCCCGGGAGGCCCACATGAGCATCTTTCGCACCAAGTCGATCGAGGCGTCGATGGCCTCGGCCGGCGAGGCCGACCACCACCTGAAGAAGCGCCTGACCGCGCTCGACCTCACCGTCTTCGGCGTCGGCGTCATCATCGGTGCCGGCATCTTCACGCTGACAGGCAAGGCGGCCAAGGAGTACGCCGGCCCGTCGATCGCCCTGTCGTTCGTCATCGGCGCCGTCGTCTGTGGTCTGGCGGCGCTGTGCTACGCCGAGTTCGCCTCGACCGTGCCGATCTCGGGCTCGGCCTATACGTTCTCCTACGCGACGCTCGGCGAGATCATCGCGTGGATCATCGGCTGGGACCTGCTGCTCGAGCTCATGCTCGGCGCCAGCGTCGTCGCTCAGGGCTGGTCCACCTACTTCGTCAAGCTCCTGGACCAGCTGGGGGTCACCTGGCCATCGGCCGTGGCCCCCGGTTCGCACTTCGACCTGCCGGCTTTCGTGCTCATCGTCCTGCTCACCGTGCTCGTCGCGGTCGGCATCAAGGAGTCGATGCGCGTCAACCTCGTCCTCGTGGCGATCAAGGTCTTCATCGTCCTGTTCGTGATCTTCGCCGGCATCGGCTTCATCAACCGCGACAACTGGTCGCCGTTCGTCCCGCCGTCGACGACCGGGAGCTCCAAGAGCGGCCTCGAGCAGCCGCTGCTCCAGTGGGTGACCGGCATGGAACCGGTGACGTTCGGCGTGCTCGGCATCATGGCCGGCGCCGCCGTCGTGTTCTTCGCCTACATCGGCTTCGACGTCGTCGCGACGACGGCCGAGGAGGCCAAGAACCCGCAGCGCGACCTGCCCATCGGCATCATCGGCTCGCTCGTCATCTGCACGATCCTCTACATGGCGGTCTCGCTCGTCATCACCGGCATGGTCAAGTACAACAAGATCGACCCCGACGCCGCCCTCGCCTCCGCCTTCACCTCGGTGGGCAAGGACGGGTACGCGACCCTGATCTCCGCGGGCGCCGTCGCCGGCCTCACGACCGTCGTCATGACCCTCATGATCGGGGCCACGCGCGTGACGTTCGCCATGAGCCGCGACCGCCTCATCCCGAGCGGGCTCGGGGTCACCAACCCGCGGACCGGCACCCCCGTCAAGCTGACGATCATCATCGGTTCGGCCGTCGCCCTCATCGCGTCACTGACCCCGATCGGCAAGCTCGAGGAGATGGTCAACATCGGGACCCTGACGGCGTTCCTGCTCGTCTCGCTCGCCATCCCGATCCTGCGCAAGCGCCGCCCCGACCTCAAGCGGTCCTTCAGGGTTCCCGGCAACCCGGTCATCCCGTGGCTGTCGGCGCTCGCCTGCTTCTACCTCATCCTCAACCTGTCGCTGGAGACGTGGCTGCGGTTCATCGTCTGGATGGCAGCCGGGTTCCTCGTCTACTTCCTGTACTCGCGCAGCCACAGCAAGCTCGCCACCGGCGAGGAGGAGGAAGGCATCAAGGTCACGGCCAGCGTCTGACCCGACCGCCCCCTCCTGGCCACCCCGACTCCTGTCTCTTATACACATCTCCGAGCCCACGAGACGGAGCTACATCTGGGGTGTCGGTTTTTGGTTGGGAAGGGGGGGGGGGGGGGGGGGGGGGGG
>NZ_JBPGXG010000250.1:0-2242 GCF_056755255.1 Monashia sp. HAY1-5C
CCCCCCCCCCCCCCCCCCCCTCTCAAAAAAGAAGACGACACCCTCGATGTAGCTCCGTCTCGTGGGCTCGGAGATGTGTATAAGAGACAGCCCGAGAACCCGCCCAGGAGCAGCCTTGCCCACCACCGTCCTCATGGAGGAGCTCGACGCCTTCACCTACCGCGAGCTGATCGGTCGCGGAGCACCGGTCATCGTCCCGGTCGGCGCGATCGAGCAGCACGGACCCCACCTCCCCCTGCAGACCGACGTCATGCTCGCCAAGGCCATGAGCCGGCGTCTCGCCGAGGCCGTCGACGGTGTCGTCGCGGCGCCCGTCGTGTACGGCTACAAGTCGCAGCAGCGCTCCGGCGGCGGCAACCACCTGGCCGGCACGACGAGCCTCGACGCGACGACCGTCATCGCCATCGCCCGGACGCTGACGCTGGAGTTCGCGCGGCACGGTGCCCGCCGGATCGTCTTCCTCAACGGCCACTTCGAGAACTACCAGTTCCTCTACGAGGGGGTCGAGCAGGCCACGACCGAGCTGCAGCGGCGCGGCGAGGACGTCTCGGCAGTCCTGTTGTCCTACTGGGACTTCGTCGACGACGAGACGATCGAGGAGATCTACCGCGGCGCGTTCCCCGGCTGGGACGTCGAGCACGGCGGCGTCCTGGAGACCTCGCTGATGCTGCACCTGCACCCCGAGCTGGTCCACCTCGACCGCGTCATGGACCTGCCGGCCGCCCAGCTGCCCCGCTACGACCGGCTGCCCGTCCGTCCGGAGCTGACGCCCGCCTCGGGCTGCCTCTCCTCGGCGGCCGCGGCATCCGTGGGCGCAGGGCGCCTGCTCCTCGAGCGCACCTCGGCCGCGCTCGTGGCGTCGATCGGTGTCGAGCTGGGTCATCGACCCGGCGCCGAGCCCGGCCACCGACCCGATGCCGAGCCGTCACGCACCGACCTGGCTGACGCCGTCCCCGGATTCACCACCCTCTGAAGGAGATACACCATGTCCATCGCCACCCCCGTCACCTCGGTCAGCGAGCTCGAGCGGCTCAAGGAGCTGCACAACGGCGCGAAGGTCCCGCTCACCTTCTCCGACGCCGAGTTCGAGCGTCGCCTGACCGGCCTTCGCCGGATCATGGCCGCCAAGGGACTCGATGCCGTCGTGCTGACCTCCTACCACGGAATCAAGTACTACTCCGACTTCCTCTTCACGTACTTCGGCCGCTCGTACGCCCTCGTGGTCACCCCGACCGAACAGGTGACCGTCACCGCCAACATCGACGCGGGGATGCCGTGGCGGCGCAGCTACGGCGAGAACATCGTGTACACCGACTGGCGCCGCGACAACTTCCAGTACGGAGTCCAGGAGGCCCTCGCCCAGCGCGGCATCACGGCACGCCGAGTCGGCGTCGAGTTCGACACGCTCTCGCTCGACGCCCACGCCAGGCTGCAGGCCGTCCTCGGCGGGGCCGAGCTCGTCGACGTGGCCCAGGACGCGATGCGCCAGCGGATGGTCAAGTCCGCCGAGGAGATCGAGGTCATCAAGCACGGTGCCCGCATCGGCGACCTCGGCGGCGAGGCCATCAAGGCTGCGATCCGCGAGGGCATCAGCGAGTACGAGGTGGCCCTCATCGGCACCGAGGCGATGGTCCACGAGATCGCACGGACCTTCCCCGACAGCGAGATCCGCGACACGTGGGTCTGGTTCCAGTCGGGCATCAACACCGACGGCGCCCACAACTGGGCGACCACCCGCAGGCTGCAGCGCGGTGACATCCTGTCGCTCAACTGCTTCCCGATGACCTCCGGCTACTACACGGCCCTCGAGCGGACCCTCTTCCTCGGCGAGCCCGACGCCCGCTCCCTGGAGCTGTGGGAGATCAACGTCGAGGTGCACCGCCGCGGCCTCGAGCTCATCAAGCCCGGCGCCGTCTGCAAGGACATCGCCGCAGAGCTCAACGAGATCTACGTCGGCCACGGCCTCCTGCCGAACCGCACCTTCGGCTACGGGCACTCCTTCGGGGTGCTGTCGCACTACTACGGCCGCGAGGCGGGCCTCGAGCTGCGCGAGGACATCGACACCGTGCTCGAGCCCGGCATGGTCGTCTCGATGGAGCCGATGATCACGGTCCTGGACGGCGAGCCGGGGGCCGGCGGGTACCGGGAGCACGACATCCTCGTGGTCGGGGAGGACGGCGCGGAGAATATCACCGGGTTCCCGTTCTGTCTCTTATACACATCTGACGCTGCCGACGACGGA
>NZ_JBPGXG010000251.1:0-2109 GCF_056755255.1 Monashia sp. HAY1-5C
GACATGGCCAAGACCGCCCTGATCAACAAGGCGAACCGGAAGCCGAAGTTCAAGGTCCGCGCGTACACCCGTTGCCAGAAGTGCGGTCGCCCGCACTCGGTGTACCGCAAGTTCGGCCTCTGCCGCATCTGCCTTCGCGAGATGGCGCACGCGGGCGAGCTGCCGGGCGTGACCAAGAGCTCCTGGTAAACCACCGGTAGCCACCCAAAGACCAGCCAACACCTCTGGCACCGTAGGTCGGCCCGGAGCGCCCTCGAGGCGCCCCGGTGTCCGAAACCCCGGTGAGGAAGGGCAAAGAGCCCACCATGACCATGACTGACCCGATTGCGGACATGCTGACTCGTGTGCGGAACGCCAACTCGGCGCACCACGACACGGTCTCCATGCCGTACTCGAAGCTCAAGAAGAACATCGCCGAGATCCTCCAGACCGAGGGCTACATCGCCTCGTGGAAGATCGAGGAGGCCGAGGTCGGCCAGACGCTGACCATCGACCTCAAGTACGGCCCGAACCGCGAGCGCTCCATCGCCGGCGTGCGTCGCGTCTCGAAGCCGGGTCTGCGCGTCTACGCCAAGTCGACGAACCTGCCCAAGGTTCTCGGCGGCCTCGGCGTCGCGATCCTGTCGACCTCGAGCGGCCTCCTGACCGACAAGCAGGCACACGAGAAGGGCGTGGGTGGGGAAGTCCTCGCCTACGTCTGGTAAGGAGACGCTGACATGTCGCGAATCGGACGACTCCCCGTCTCCATCCCCTCGGGTGTGGACGTCAAGGTCGACGGCCAGGACGTCACGGTCAAGGGCCCCAAGGGCGAGCTCTCGCTGACCGTCGTCACCCCGATCACCGTCGAGGTCGCCGAGGGCAACCTCGAAGTCAAGCGCCCCGACGACGAGCGTGACTCCCGGGCCCGCCACGGCCTGACCCGCTCGCTCATCAACAACATGGTGCTCGGTGTCACCGAGGGCTACGAGAAGAAGATGGAGATCCACGGCACGGGCTACCGTGTCGCCGCGAAGGGCTCGGACCTCGAGTTCTCGCTCGGATACTCGCACCCGATCCTCATCCAGGCTCCCGCCGGCATCAGCTTCGCCGTCGAGAACCCGACCCGCTTCTCGGTGCAGGGCATCGACAAGCAGCTCGTCGGTGAGGTCGCGGCCAACATCCGCAAGCTGCGCAAGCCCGACCCGTACAAGGGCAAGGGCGTTCGCTACGCGGGCGAGCAGATCCGTCGCAAGGTTGGAAAGGCCGGTAAGTAAGCCATGGCAATGATCATCAAGCGCGGCAAGTCCAAGGCTGCCGCCCGCATCCGTCGCCAGGTGCGCGGTCGCAAGAAGATCGCCGGCACCGCGGCCCGTCCCCGCCTCGTCGTCTCGCGCTCGAGCCGTCACCTCTTCGTGCAGGTCGTCGACGACACGGTCGGCAAGACCGTCGCCTACGCCTCGACGATGGAGGCCGACCTGCGTTCGTTCGACGGTGACAAGACGGCCAAGGCCAAGCGGGTCGGCGAGCTCGTCGCCGCCCGCGCCAAGGACGCCGGCGTCGACTCCGTCGTGTTCGACCGTGGGGGCAACAAGTACCACGGCCGCGTCGCGGCGATCGCCGAGGGCGCCCGCGAGGGAGGCCTGTCGCTGTGAGCAACTTCGTGAACGCAATTGTCGAGATGAGGAACATCTGATGCCCGGACAGCAGCGTCGAGGCACCGGCCCCGCCGGTGGCGGCGAGCGCGGCGAGCGCGGCGAGCGTCAGGACCGCCGCGGCGGCCGTGACAGCCGCGAGAGCCGCGAGCAGAACCAGTACGTCGAGCGCGTGGTGACCATCAACCGCGTCGCGAAGGTCGTCAAGGGTGGTCGTCGCTTCAGCTTCACGGCGCTCGTCGTCGTCGGTGACGGTGACGGCACCGTGGGCGTCGGCTACGGCAAGGCCAAGGAGGTCCCCGCCGCGATCGCCAAGGGCGTCGAGGAGGCCAAGAAGGGCTTCTTCAAGGTCCCGCGGATCCAGGGCACCATCCCGCACCCCGTCCAGGGCGAGGCCGCGGCCGGTGTCGTCATGCTCCGTCCGGCCGCCCCTGGTACCGGTGTCATCGCCGGTGGCCCGGTGCGTGCGGTCCTGGAG
>NZ_JBPGXG010000252.1:0-2067 GCF_056755255.1 Monashia sp. HAY1-5C
GATCGCGCAGGTACCGGAACAGGATCTCGCCCGAGTCGTTCGCGTCGTGGATCCGGTCCATGAGCACCCACGCGTCCGCGAAGACCTTGCGCACCTGCGGCCGCGCCGCCAGGAGCCGCACCGGGTCGACCTTGAGCCGGCGAGCCGCCTCGCGCTTGCTCGGACGCCTGCCCTGCTGCGCCTTGCGGAACCGGTCGGCGAGCGCCTTGGCTCCCAGCGCGCGGACGTGGACACCCTCCCACTCCTCGGCGAGGTCGAGCCGCACGCCGTCGACCAGGAGCTCGATGGTGCCGCCGGCCGGGACCCAGAGCACCCGCTCCCACATCACGGTCGCGCCGAAGAAGTCCATCCGGCGGGTCTTCGCGTGCAACGGAGCCGTCGGCACGCCCTGGAAGCGGAACTGCTCCGACGGCGCCTCACCGACGTACCGGTACCGCAGCCGCACGACCCTGGTGGCGCGGTCGAACCGGTCCGTCACGGCGTACGGGGTGTGCCAGGAGGTGTCCGCGAGGCCGTGCAGGAGGATGTCGCGCCAGTGCGGCTGCAGCTTGCGGATGCCGAAGGAGTCGACGACGTCGGGAGTGAGCAGGTCGGCGATCTCGCGCAGGGTGCGGCGGAACTCGGCGCCGAGCTCGCCGTCGATGGCCGACGCCGAGCTGGCCATGGCGTCCTCGGACGAGAAGTACCAGGACAGGTCGTAGAGGATGGTGTTCTGCAGCCACATGGGGACGGCGCCCCACTGCTCCCTGGCGTCGACGAGCAACGCGAGGTAGCCCTCGCGTGGTACGACGCCGTAGCGGCCCGTGGCCGAGATCCCGGTCTGCAGCGTCGAGGACTGGTCGGCCCGCTTGCGGTAGACGTACCTCGCCGACGCGAGGAACCCGGTGCGACGCGTCGGCGCCGCCATGAGGTAGCGGGCCGCGAAGTCGCCGTCCTCGAAGTTCGGACGCAGCCGGTGGTTGAACCGGAGGTCCCCGACGAGGTCGCGCCGCAGGACCGAGGACGTGGCGCTGTTCGGGATGTAGGAGGTGGCGGCGTCGAGGTCGACGAGCGTGTCGCCCGCCGCGAACATCTTGGCCCGCGGATGCTTGGCGAGGGTGCCCGTGGACTCCAGGTGCAGCACCATGTTCGCCGAGACGAAGCACACCTCGGGGTGGCGCCCGACGAACGCGGCGACCGCGGAGAAGAAGCCCGGGTCGAGGGTGTCGTCCGGGTCGGTGAAGGTGACCCAGTCGCCGGTGGCACGCTCGAGGCCCGCGTTGCGTGCCGCGGCCTGCCCGCCGTTCTCCTGGGTCAGCACGACGACCTCGAACGGGGCGCGCCCAGCCCACGCGCGGAGGACTCCGAGACTGTCGTCGGTCGAGCCGTCGTCGACCGCGACGACCTGCAGGCGCGACGGGTCGTAGTCCTGCTTCTCGAGCGACTCGAAGAACTCGGGCAGGTAGCGGGCGACGTCGTAGACGGCCGAGACGACCGAGAAGGTCGGTCCGGGGGATCCATCGACCCCTGCCGGTCGCTCCGCTCCCGTTGCCCTCGCTGCGACCACGTCCCGTCCCTTTCGACCATGAGGCGAGCCACCACCGGAGACGGTCCCGCAGGCAGGTGCGGGGCGCGCGTCCCGAGCCGCGGCCGTACCCGCCACATGGTAGACCGGGCCCCCGTGGCCGCCCGGAGGAACGGCCCCGGGCGCGCCGGGCGCAGGACCGGGTCGAACGGGCGGAGCGCCGGATGCGGACAGCGTGACGCGTAGCGCGGGTGCGGCCCGGCGGGTGTGGTCAGCCCGCCGGGCTCAGCTCCGCTGCGTCCGCGACCACGGCCCCCTTGGGCTCGGCCGTGACGCCGTCGAGGGCCTCGATGGCGGCGGTGACCCGCTCGCAGCACCGCCCGTCACGCATCGGGAACGTCGCCTCGATCCGCGCCTGGTACTCCGGCGTCGCCGCATACCCGTGCTCGGCGATCTGCACGACCGCGCGCACCGCGTCCTCGGCCTTGTCCACGACCGGCCCGAAACCGTCCCGCCGGTACTGGAACTGTCTCTTATACACATCTGACGCTGCCGACGACGGA
>NZ_JBPGXG010000253.1:0-2019 GCF_056755255.1 Monashia sp. HAY1-5C
TCCGTCGTCGGCAGCGTCAGATGTGTATAAGAGACAGGCCGGGCCCGTCCGGTGTCCGAGGACCGATGGCCTCGGCGACCGAGACCTCAGATGGAGTACTCGCCCGAGAAGGACTCGAACACCCAGAGGACGACGGCCGGGATCGCGAAGAACACGCCGATGATGAACAGCCACCACCCGATGGCGAGGCCCGCGAACATGATGGCCCCGGAGCCGGCGAGCCAGAGCGGCGTCCACGAGCTGGCGACGAAGTAGCCGTAGTTGCCCTCGGCCTCCTCGATCTCACCGCCCGCGTTGTCCTCGGGACGCAGCGGCAGCTTCTTGCCGGTCATCCAGAAGTAGAACCCCGACAGGGCGAACAGGGCGCCGGTCAGGACGAGCGCCGTGACGCCGATCGGCTCCTCCCACTTGGACCAGAACCCGTAGATCAGCGTGACCGGGACGAAGAAGATGAACAGGTAGACCAGGAGCTTGGTCTCGACGCGCATCGGGCTCAGTCCTCACGCTTCTCGGGACGGGCGGTGGCGTGCTCGTGGTCGACGTCGGCCGGCCCCATCACCTGGGTGAGGGTGCCCTGGTCGGCCACGGGGCGGAAGCCGGCGGCGGCCTCCGGGTGGTGCAGGTCGAACGCGGGACGCTCGGACCGGATCCGCGGCAGCGACGTGAAGTTGTGCCGCGGCGGTGGGCACGAGGTGGCCCACTCGAGCGAGGCGCCGTAGCCCCACGGGTCGTCGGACTCGACGAGCGGCGCCTTCTTCCACGTCTTCCACACGTTGTAGACGAAGGGGATCATCGAGGCGCCGAGCAGGAACGCCCCGCAGCTCGAGACGATGTTCGCGGCCTGGAAGCCCTCTTCGGGCAGGTAGTCCGGGTAGCGCCGGGCCATGCCCTCGATGCCGAGCCAGTGCTGGATGAGGAAGGTCGTGTGGAAGCCGATGAACAGCATCCAGAAGTGCAGCTTGCCGAGGCGCTCGTCGAGCATCCGTCCGGTCAGCTTGGGCCACCAGAAGTAGTAGCCGGCGAACATCGCGAACACCACGGTGCCGAAGACGGTGTAGTGGAAGTGCGCGACGACGAAGTAGCTGTCGGACAGGTGGAAGTCGAGGGCCGGGCTGGACAGGATGATGCCGGTCAGACCGCCGAAGAGGAACGTGACGAGGAAGCCCATCGCCCACAACATCGGCGTGGCCATGACGACCTTGCCGCCCCACATGGTGCCGATCCAGTTGAAGAACTTCACCCCGGTCGGGACGGCGATGAGCATGGTCATGACCGAGAAGAACGGCAGGAGCACCTGGCCCGTGACGTACATGTGGTGGGCCCAGACGCTCGCCGACAGGGCGGCGATGGCGATCGTGGCGAACACGAGGGTCTTGTAGCCGAAGATCGGTTTGCGCGAGAAGACCGGCAGGACCTCGCTGATGATGCCGAAGAACGGCAGCGCGATGATGTAGACCTCGGGGTGGCCGAAGAACCAGAAGAGGTGCTGCCACAACATCGCGCCGTTGTTCTCGGCGTCGAAGATGTGCATGCCGAAGCGGCGGTCCCCACCGAGCGCGAACAGCGCGGCCGCGAGGATCGGGAAGACGATGAGCACGAGCAGCGACGTGATGAGCGCCGTCCACGTGAAGATCGGCATCCGGAACATCGTCATGCCGGGGGCGCGCATGCACACGATCGTCGTGATGAAGTTGACGGCGCCGAGGATGGTGCCGAAACCGGCGAGGGCGAGGCCGAAGACCCAGAGGTCACCACCGAGCCCCGGGGTGTAGGCGACGTCCGACAGCGGCGCGTAGGCGAACCACCCGAACGCGGCGGCGCCCTGCGGCGTCAGGAAGCCGGCCGAGGCGATGAGGCCACCGAAGAGGTAGAGCCAGTACGCGAACATGTTCAGGCGCGGGAACGCGACGTCGGGCGCCCCGATCTGCAGCGGCATGAGCGCGTTGGTGAACCCGGCGAACAGCGGCGTCGCGAACAGCAGCAGCATGATCGTGCCGTGCATGGTGAACAGCTGGTTGA
>NZ_JBPGXG010000254.1:0-1995 GCF_056755255.1 Monashia sp. HAY1-5C
GGGCGGCACCGTCGAGGTCTCGCTCAAGCTGAGCGCCCTCGGTCAGGCGCTGCCCGGCGACGGCGACACGATCGCGCTCGACCACGCCCGCGACATCTGCGCCGCGGCCGAGCAGGCCGGTACGACGGTGACCCTCGACATGGAGGACCACACGACCACCGACCGCACCCTCGAGTCCCTGCGCGAGCTGCGGGCGGACTTCCCGAGCGTCGGGGCGGTCCTGCAGGCCTACCTCTACCGGACCGAGGCCGACTGCCGCGACCTCGCCCACGCCGGCTCCCGCGTCCGCCTGTGCAAGGGCGCCTACAAAGAGCCCGAGTCGGTGGCCTTCCAGTCGAGCGCCGACGTCGACAAGTCCTACGTCCGCTGCCTCAAGGTGCTTATGAGGGGCGAGGGCTACCCGATGGTCGCCTCGCACGACCCACGGCTCATCGAGATCGCCGGGGCGCTCGCCGGCCAGGCCGGACGCGACCCGCGCTCGTTCGAGTACCAGATGCTCTACGGCATCCGCCCCGACGAGCAGCGCCGCATCGCCGACCGGGGCGACCAGATGCGGGTCTACATCCCGTACGGACAGGAGTGGTACGGCTACCTCATGCGGCGCATGGCCGAGCGCCCGGCCAACGTCATGTTCTTCCTGCGCGGCATCGCCACCAAGGGCTGACGTCCCCCACCCACCCGCACTCGGCTCAGGAGGCCACGATGACGACCACCGCGATCTTGGGAGCCGGGGTCATGGGCGAGACGCTCGTGTCCGGGCTCATCCGGTCCGGCCGCGCGCCCGCCGACCTCGTCGTGACCGGGCGAACGCCCGAGAAGGTCGACGCGCTCGCCCGCCGGTACGGCGTCCGCGTCCTGTCCAACCCCGAGGCGGCCGACGCCGCCGACACACTCGTGCTGTGCGTCAAGCCCCAGGACATGACGGCACTGCTCGACGAGATCCACGACCACGTGGCGCCGGGCAACGTCGTCGTGTCCCTGGCGGCGGGCATCACGACCGAGTACCTCGAGTCGCGCCTGCCCGAGGGGACCTCGGTCGTCCGCGTCATGCCCAACACGCCGGCGCTCGTCGACGAGGGGATGGCCGGCATCGCGCCCGGCCGGCACTGCACCGACGACCACCTGGCCGAGGCCGAGGCGCTGCTGTCCTCGTGCGGCAAGGTCGTGCGCCTGCCCGAGAAGCACCTCGACGCGGTCACGGCGATCTCCGGGTCGGGGCCCGCGTACATCTTCTACGTCGTCGAGGCCATGATCGAGGCGGGCGTCGTGCTCGGCCTGCCCCGGGCCACGTCCACCGACCTCGTCGTCCAGACGCTCTACGGGGCCGCGACGATGCTCAAGGAGACGCGCGAGCACCCGACGGTGCTCCGCGAGCAGGTCAGCTCGCCCGGGGGCACCACGGTCGCGGCGCTGCGCCAGCTGGACGACCACAAGGTGCGCGCCGCGTTCGTCACCGCGATGGAGGCGGCGGCGGCGCGTAGCAGGGAGCTGGCCTCGGGGCAGTCCTGAGGGCACGCTGGGCCGATGGAGATCTCGGGCACAACCGACAGCAGCGGCAGCACCGGCGGCACGAAAGGCCGAGGCAGCACCGGCGGCACCGACAGCGTGGACAGCGGCGGCAGCACCAGGGATGCCGGCGCCCGGGCTGCAGCGGGCTCGGACGAGCACCGGCCGGCGATGCACCTGCACCGGGTCGGCCCCGACGACTGGCAGAGCCACCGCGACATCCGCCTCGAGATGCTCACCGCCGCCCCGGACGCCTTCTGGTTCACCCACGCCGACGAGGCGGTCTACGACGAGGCCGACTGGCGCGAGCGCATCGAGGGCGCCTGGCTGGTCCAGGCGAGTGACGCGTCCGGTGTGCTCGGCAGCGCCGGCCTGGGGTCGCACTGGGAGCCCGAGCGGGCCACCGTGGCAACGCTTTTCGGTCTCTACGTGGCTCCACGCGCCCGCGGCAGGGGCGTCGGGGAGGCGCTCGTCCGCGCGGTGCTGGAC
>NZ_JBPGXG010000255.1:0-1975 GCF_056755255.1 Monashia sp. HAY1-5C
GCCCGGGAGCGGACGACGTCGGTGAGGTCGTGCTCCGGACCGCTGTCCTCCGGCGTCCGGTACGGCCACCACCAGCGGTCCGCACGGCAGTCCAGGGGCCGGTCGAGGTGCTGGCGCCGGTAGGCGAAGAGGCAGGCCGCCACCGCAGCCTCGGGCGTGCCGTCGACGAGCTCGCGGACCGCGAGCCGGTAGGGCTGCTCGAGCCCTGCCCGCAGGTCGGCGGGCACGTCGGCGAGGTAGCCGCGGGCGGCGGCGACGAACTCCGAGCGGTACGCCGCGTCGCGGGCGTCGAGGTCCTTGCCGTAGAGGGCGAGGTCGTGACGGACGAACTTGTCCAGCTTCGCCGCGGCGAGGTCCGGGCGGCCCTCGAGGTAGCCGTCGATGGCTCGGTTGGCGGTGATCCGGTCGCGGAAGTTGGCGATCTCGTGGCGGCGGGCCGTGATCGACTCCTCGCCGGCGACGTTGTTGACGTACCAGAGGTACACGGTCTCCGGCAGCGTGGCGATCCGGCGGGCCCGGGCCCAGAGCGCGACGGTGAAGGGCTGGTCCTCGTAGAGGATCCGCTCGGGGAAGCGGATGCCCTCCTCGGCCAGGAACGCCCGCCGGACGACCTTGGCCACGGCGATGGTGTCGTGCCAGAGCGGTGACCCCGGCGCGAGCGGCCCGACCGGGCCGGACACGTAGGCCGTGGCCGGCAGCGGCGTCGTGCGGCCGGTGCGCTCGTTGAACCGCGCGACCCCGCCGGCCGCGACGTCGGCGTCGCGGGCCACGGCGAGGTCCACGAGCCGGCGGAGCGTGCCCGGCAGGTACTCGTCGTCGCTGTCGCAGAACGCGACGTACGTGCCGCGGGCCTCGGCGATGCCGAGGTTGCGCGGGGCTCCGGGGGCCCCGTCGTTCTCCCCGCGGTGCACGACCCGGACCCGGCGGTCGGACGCCGCAAGGCGGTCGGCGACCTCGCCCGTGCCGTCGGTGGACCCGTCGTCGACGACGAGGACCTCGATGCCCGGCCCGTCCCAGGCCGCGAGCACCGAGGCGACCGCCCGCGGCAGGCGCTCCGCGTCGTCGAAGACGTTCGAGATGACGGTGAGCAGCGGGGCCGGTGCCGCGTCCCCGGCCGCGTCCGAGGCGGCGGGTGCGCCGTCGGTGGGGTCGTCGGCCGTGCCGTCGAGGGCCGCGTCCTGGGGCACGTCGGGGCCTTCCGTGGGGAGGGGGGCGAACCGCCCGGGCGAGGGCGGCGCGGCGCCCATCCTAACGACGCGTTCGGGCGCACCGGCCGCCCCGCGGCGGCTTCGAGGCGCCCACGGCGCGCGGTTGGGTGGGCCCAAGGTTGGTGCGTTAGGTTGTCGAGGTCCATCCCGGCCCGGACGGCGCCTCGTCGCGCCGCCGCGCCCGCGTACGCACCGGCCGCGAGCCGGCCGAGAGCACGGAGCAGTCCTTGGCAGCACCCGACGCAGCGAGCCCCGCGATCGTCGGCGGGGTCACCGAGGCGACCCCGCGCGAGCAGCCCGGCCCCTCCGCCCCGCAGCGCGCCGTCCCGGCCGGCCCGCGCAAGGACATCCAGGCGCTTCGCGCCATCGCGGTCGCTCTCGTCGTCCTCTACCACTTCTGGCCCAAGCGGCTCACGGGCGGCTACATCGGGGTCGACGTCTTCTTCGTCATCTCCGGCTTCCTCATCACCCTGCACCTGCTCGAACGGCCGATCCGGCGGGTCTCCGACCTCTTCGCCTTCTGGGCCCGCCGGGTGCGGCGGCTCATCCCGGCCGCCACCCTCGTGCTCGTCGTCACGCTCGGTGCGAGCTTGCTGTGGCTGCCGCAGACGGTCCACGAGCGGGTGGCCAACGAGGTCATCGCCTCGGCGCTCTACGTCGAGAACTGGTTCCTCGCCCTCACCTCGACCGACTACCTCGCCACCGACCAGCTGCACTCGGCGACCCAGCACTACTGGTCGCTGTCGGTCGAGGAGCAGTTCTACATC
>NZ_JBPGXG010000256.1:0-1954 GCF_056755255.1 Monashia sp. HAY1-5C
GGTCTGGGAGCGGTCTCCCCCTCCGTCGTGCAGCAGGATCCTCGAGCCGTCCCGCACCGCGGCCAGGACCCGGTTGACGATGGTCCACGTGCCCGGTCGTGACCAGTCACGAGGGTCGACGGTCCAGAGGATCTGACGCTGCCCGCGGCTGGCGATGATCGACGCGATCCGCGCGTTGGTGGCCCCGTACGGTGGGCGGACGCATCGTGGCCGGTAGCCGAGGGTCCACTCCATCCGGTTCAGCTGCGACGTGACCCCCGCCGTGGACAGCGTGGTCAGATTCGGGTGGCTCCACGTGTGGTTGCCGATCTTCATGCCGTAGTAGCGCAGGCTGCGGGTGAGCGACGGGTACCAGGAGATGTTCTGTCCGACCTCGAAGAAGACCGCCTTCACCCCGTACTTCCGCAGTATCGCCAGAACCTTCGGCGTGTACGTCGGGTGCGGACCGTCGTCGAAGGTCAGGTACACGGTGCCCGCGTACGCGACGGGCGCGGCCGCGACGGCGGGGGCCGTCGTGGCCCCTTCCCAGGCGCCTCCCCCGACCGGTGGCCCGGTGCTCGGGGCCAGGCCAGCGACCGTGAGGGCCGCGAGGAGGGATGCTGCGAGTGAGCGTAGCGAGTGCTTCATGGCCGATCTCCTTGCCCTTCCATGCCACCACGGCGCGGGCGAGGCGGCGCACCGATGTGATGCCGCCTCTCAGACGGACCTTCGACCCTTGCCACTGTGGCCGTTGGCTTCGCCGCTCCGCCGTACCGGGACCTTCGCCTCTGCGCCGGCGCGCCGGCGAGAAGGCATCGTGGACGAGGAAGAGGAGGAACCATGAGAGCGGCGAGCGACATCGTGGTCGGCTTCGACGGCAGCCACGGCGCTGAGTGCGCGGTGGACTGGGCGGCGTTCGAGGCCGATCGGCGTCGTGTGGCCTTGCGCATCGTGACGGCACGGCCCTACGTGGAGCTGCCGTTCGGTGG
Source organism: Monashia sp. HAY1-5C (assembly GCF_056755255.1). Classification (NCBI taxonomy): domain Bacteria; kingdom Bacillati; phylum Actinomycetota; class Actinomycetes; order Micrococcales; family Intrasporangiaceae; genus Intrasporangium; species Monashia sp. HAY1-5C. Next base: position 969 of record NZ_JBPGXG010000256.1, read on the forward strand.
AATGGGCGCCGGGGCCGTGCCGCCGGCGGACCATGTGGACGCCGAACGGCTCAGCGGGACTGGACGACTCCGCGCCGAGAAGGTGCTGGACGCCTCCCGCGTCGAGACAGCCGTCGTGGCGGGGTACCCCGCCGGCGTGCTGGTCCGGGAGTCCCACCAGGCTTCGCTGGTCGTGGTCGGGCACCCTGCGCGGGGAAAGGCCAGGGAGTACGTCACAGGCTCGGTCGCCTTCGCCGTGACGGCGCACTCGGCGTGCGACGTCATCGTGGTCCCCGACCAGGAACTGGTGGTGCCGGGTCCACAGCACCCGGTGGTTGTCGGGCACGACGGTAGCGGCGGCGCCGACCGTGCGACCCGCCGAGCCGCAGCCATCGCCGTCGAGCACGGCGCGCCACTGGTCCTCGTCCGGGCCCTGCCACGCGTGGAGGACTGGTTCGGCCCACCCCGCGGCCTGGAAGCCCTCCGAGACAACGCCGACAACCCCGACGGCTCCCGACGGCCGGTACGGGACGCGCTCGAGACCATTGCCGCCGATCTGCGGACGGGCTTCCCGGGACTGGATGTGCGCGGCAGGGTCGTCGATGCTCACCCCGTGGCCGCGTTGCTGGAGGTCGCCGAGGGTGCAGGTGAGGGCGCAGGACTGCTCGTCGTCGGGTGCCGGGGTCTCGGTGGCTTCGAGCGACTTCTGCTCGGCTCCGTCAGTCGTGCGGTGGTCCACTACGCCCGGACTCCCGTCCGCGTCGTGCGCCCCGACATCGTGGCGAGGGCCGTGCCCGCCGGTGGTTTCGCGCAGGCAGGCTCCGTCCGGATGGAGGAGGAGCCATGAGGGCGCGAGTCGGTGACCGCATCTTCGTGGCCGGAACGGCCGCAGACGGACCCTTGCAGGAGGGTGAGGTGCTCGACACGGGTGGCCCCGACGGGAGCCCTCCCTTCCTGGTCCGTTGGAGCGACGGACGCATCGAGCTGTTCTCACCCGGTCCGGAATC
>NZ_JBPGXG010000257.1:0-1807 GCF_056755255.1 Monashia sp. HAY1-5C
GCCCGCAGGGAGTGGCGCAGTCCTCGGGCCGGGAGCTCCGCTCGCTGCTCGAGTTCAGTCATCGGACGGTCCGTGACTGCGGCCCGCCCGTGGGCCACCGCACTGAGGTCACTCGGTCTCGGCCCGGTTGGTGGCGCCTCGGACTACTCACCGGCCCTGCCACCGTGGCTCTCGCCGCTCGAGGAACGCGCGCGCGCCCTCCTTCTGGTCCTCGGAGAGGTACACGTCCGGGCCGGTGTCCAACCGGATCGCTGCGTGGGGTGACATGCCTGCCGTCTTGCGATAGGTCAGCTTGAGTCGCTGGAGGGAGAGCGGCGCCGAGGCGACGACATCGTCCAGCAGCTGCTTGGCTGCCCTCTGCAGCTGGTCGGCCGGCACCAGCCGGTTGAGCAGTCCCCACCGCTCAAGCTCTGTGGCGGCGATCCGCCGACCGGTGTAGAGCCACTCCATCGCGATGCCCGGGGGGACCGTGGTCGGCAGCAGCACCGAGGCGAAGTGCGCTCCGCGGCCCCGCTTGGCCTCGGGAACCCCGAAGACGCTGTCCTCGGCGGCGATCCGCATGTCGCACGAGAGCGCCAGCTCGAAGCCGCCCGCCATCGCGGGCCCGTTGATGATCGCGAGCGTCGGTTTGCGCGAGTCGATCATCACCTCCATGAGGCTGCGGCGGTTGTTGTGGAGCGGCCCGTAGAACGGCTTGCCCGCCGCCGCGAGGTCCCGCGCGTCCTTGAGGTCCGCGCCGGAGCAGAACGCCGAACCGGCGCCGGTGATGGCGATGGCATACACCTCGGGGGTGTGGTCGGCCTCGATGACGGCGTCGACGAGACGGTCGTTGAGATCGCGGTTCAGGGCGTTGCGCACCTCGGGCCGGTTGAGGGTGAGGTAGCGCACGTGGCCCCGGTCCTCGACGAGGAGGATGTCGTCGCTCATGGGTCGTCCTTTCGGTCGAGCAGCCTTCAGGCGGGATAGACGGGCGCCTCGCGCCGCACGGTGACCCACTGCAGCTCGGTGAACGCCTCGAGATTGGCCTGGTGGCCGCCGTGGCGTGCCCCCAGGCCCGACTCGCCGACACCACCGAACGGAGCGGTGGGCTCGTCGTTGATCGTCTGGTCGTTGACGTGCACCGACCCGGTCGGCACCCGGTCGGCCAGCTCGAGCGCCCCCATGACGTCGCGCGTGATGATGCCGAGCGAGAGCCCGTAGGAGGAGTCGGCGGCGAGAGCGGCGGCCTCGTCCGCGTCGGCGAAGGAGACCACCGGCGCCACCGGACCGAACACCTCCTGCGCGTAGGCGGGCGCCTCGACGGGGACCTGGGAGAGCACCGTGGGCCGGTAGAACAGGCCCTCGAACGTTCCGCCGGCGAGCAGCGACGCGCCGGCGTCCACCGACTGGGTCACGAGGCCGTGGACGCGGTCGCGCTGACCCGCGTCGATGAGCGGGCCGTAGCCGACGCCCGCGCCGAGCGGGTCGCCGACCCTCGTCGACGTGGCGATGCGCGTCAGCTCGGTGAGGTAGTCGTCCACGACGGACTCGTGGACGAGGTGCCGTCCGCTCGCCATGCAGATCTGGCCGGCGTGGCGGAATGACCCGAAGGCACCGGCCGCGGCCGCCCTCCGCACGTCCGCGTCGGCCATGACGACGAGGGCCGAGTTGCCACCGAGCTCGAGGTGGACGCGCTTGAGCTGGTCGGCGCAGGCGCGCGCGATAGCTCGGCCGGCCGGCGTCGACCCCGTGAAGGAGATGACCGGCACTCGAGGGTGGGCCACCACGGCCTGGCCGACGTCTGCACCACCGGGGAGTACGTGCAGCA
>NZ_JBPGXG010000258.1:0-1803 GCF_056755255.1 Monashia sp. HAY1-5C
CGGTGGTCGTCGTCGACCGCGACGCCGGACCGCCCGCCACCGGGCACTGGGACCGACGCGGTGTCATGCAGTTCCACCACGCCCACGCCTTCCGGCCCCAGGTCGGTCGGGTCCTCCAGGAGGTCGCACCGGACGCCTGGGACGCCTGGCTCGCCGCTGGCGCCGAACCGGTGCCGCTCCCCCTGCCGGACGGCACCGAGATCCTCGGTGGCGTCCGCTCGCGGCGCGAGACGTTCGAGCGGGCGGTGCGGGCGGCGGCCGGGGTCCAGCCCGGGCTGACCCTGGAGGTGGGACACGTCGACGGCGTCACGACCCGCTGCGGTCGGGTCGGCGGCCTCAGCGTCGACGGCCGTGACGTGCCCGCCGACCTCGTCATCGACGCGTCGGGCCGGTCAGGGCGCGTCAACCGGCACCTGCGCGCCCCGGGGATCGGCGGCGAGTGCGGCATCGCCTACGTCGACCGGCTCTACCAGCTGCGCGCCGGAGCCGACCCGCCACTGACGAATCCCATTGCCTGGCAAGGAAACTACGACGGCTTCGAGGTCCTCGTCTTCCCTCACGAGAAGGGCGTCTTCTCCGCCCTCATCATCCGCAACACCTCGGACCGCTCGCTCGTAGACCTGCGCCACACCGCGGCGTTCGAGGCCGCTGCTGCCGCCGTGCCCGGTCTCGCGGCGTGGACCGACCCGTCCGTGGCCACCCCGCTCACCGACGCGCTGCCCGGCGGTCCGCTGCTCAACGTCTACCGCGGGCAGCACGGGCCGGACGGCCGGCCCGCGCTGCCGGGGCTCGTCTTCGTGGGTGACGCGGTGTGCACCACGACGCCGAACTTCGGCCGCGGCGTCACGACCTCCCTGCTCCAGGTGGCCGAGCTGCTCCGGCTCCTCGACGAGCACGGCACCGACCTCGAGGCGCTCTCGCTCGGGCTCGACGCCTTCGGCGAGGCGAGCATGCGGCCCTGGGTCGAGGACCACGTGCACATGGACTCGGCGCAGGCCCGACGCTGGTCGGGTGAGGACATCGACCTCTCCCGCCCGCTGCCCTCCGACATCATCATGATGGCCGCGGAGCGGGACCCCTCGATCGGCGAGCTCATCGGTCCGTACGCCGCGATGACCGCGCTGCCCGCGAGCCTGCGGGCCGCCGAGGACCGGGCCCGTGCCGTCTACGCGACCGGCTGGCGGCGACCCTTCGACCCCGGCCCGACGCGCGGGGAGCTCGCCGAGGTCGTGGCCCGTTCGGTGCCCGCGGTGGCCCACTGACGCCGTCACGAGACGACGCGGCCCAGCTCACCGGGCGGGGCAGCGAGCGTCAGCGGCCGGTGCCGCCGTAGACGATGGCGTCCTCGGCCGAGTCGAGACCGAAGGCGGTGTGCACGGCACGGACGGCGTCGTCGAGCTGCTCGGCGCGCGTCACCGCCGAGACGCGGATCTCGGAGGTCGAGATCATCTCGATGTTGATCCCGGCCTCGGCCAGGGCCCCGAAGAACTTCGCCGAGACGCCGGGGTGGCTCTTCATGCCGGCGCCGACGAGGGCGATCTTGCCGATCTTGTCATCGAGCCGCAGGTCCTCGTACTCGACCTCGGCCCTGATGCCCTGCAGCACCTGCATGCCGCGGGCGCCGTCGGCCTGCGGCAGCGTGAAGGAGATGTCGGTCTTGGCCGTCTGGGCCGCCGACACGTTCTGGACGATCATGTCGATGTTGATGCCGGCCTCGGCGATGGCGCCGAAGATCTTCGCGGCGATCCCGACGCGGTCGGGCACCCCGACGATGGTGATCTTGGCCTCGCTGCGGTCGTGGGC
>NZ_JBPGXG010000259.1:0-1797 GCF_056755255.1 Monashia sp. HAY1-5C
GGGCTACACCGATGTCATGGCATGTCACCTCGCCGGGGTCGAGAACGCCGTCGCGACCTGCGGCACCGCCTTCGGGTCGGACCACATCAAGGTGCTGCGCCGGATGATGCGCGACGAGGCCGACCTCGCACCGGCCCGCGTCATCTTCACGTTCGACGGTGACGCCGCCGGCCAGAAGGCGGCGATGCGCGCCTTCGCCGACGACCAGAAGTGGGCCTCGCAGTCCTTCGTGGCCGTCGAGAAGTCCGGCAAGGACCCGTGCGAGCTGCGTCAGGCCGGCGGCGACCCCGCGGTCCAGGCGCTCATCGAGGACGCCGTCCCGATGTTCGAGTTCGCCGTGCGCACGACGATCAAGCGCTTCGACCTCGGCACCGCCGAGGGACGCGTCCAGGCGGCGCGGGCGGTGGCGCCCATCGTCGCCTCGATCCGCGACCAGTCGCTGCGCCCCGAGTACACGCGCGAGGTGTCGGGCATGCTCGGCCTGGACGTCGAGCAGGTGGCCCGCGAGGTGTCGCGCGCCGGACGGCTCAAGGTCGACGACGACCCGCGCGAGGCCCGCGACGCGCGCGAGCGGCGCCACACCGCTGGCGAGGATGCCGAGCCCTCGGCGGGCGAGGGTGGCCAGGGGATGCCGCAGCCGGATCGGCGCGACCCCGTCGTCATGGCCGAGCGGCAGCTGCTGCAGGTCATCCTCCAGTTCCCGACCGTCTTCGCGCCGGGAGCGCTCGAGCTGCTGACGCCCGACGCGTTCTCCGCGCCGGCGCACCGCGCGGTCTTCGACGGCATCCGCATCGCGCACGCGTCGGCCGACACCGCCAGCGTCCGGGCGTGGACGTCGGCCGTCACCGAGGCCGCGCCCTCGCCGGTGGCCGGGCTCGTCAGCGAGCTCGCCGTCGACACCCTCCCCACGCGGATGGACGCCGTCACGGGCCTGCCGACCTCGCGGTACGTCGACGAGCTCTTCAACCGGGTACGCACGATCGCGCTGACCCGACAGATCGCCGACGCGCTGAGCGAGATGCGCCGCCTCGAGCACTCCGACGAACCCGCCCCCGACCGCAGCCGCGCGCTCGGCCTGCACCTGCAGACCCTCCAGCGCGAGCTCGCGACGATCAAGGCGGGAATGGCCTGATGCCCCTGTTCGAACGGCGTCGTCGCGTGCCGCTGCCCGCCGACGTCCGCGCCGCCGTGGCGCTCGCAGGCGGCGAGAAGATCCTGGCCTGGGCTCGCGACGAGCAGTCCGGCGGCCACGTGGTCGCCACCACGCACCACCTCGCCTTCGTCGATGCCGACCGCACCCTGGCGTGGGAGCGGCCCTGGCACGAGGCGGAGTCAGGGACGTGGAAGGGCGAGACCGGCCTGCTGACCGTCCTCTGGGTCGACCACCGGTCAACAGCGCAGTGGCGGGTCACGGAGCCGTCCCTGCTGCAGCAGACGCTGCGCGAGCGCATCCAGGCCAGCGTCGTCATCGGCGACGAGTTCCGCACCCGGGACCGGCGCACCGTTCGGGTCGTGATCCGCAAGGACCTCGCCAGCGGGCGGCTGGTGGAGCAGGTCGTCCCCGGCAAGGGCGCGAGCCTCGAGGACCCCGAGGTCGCGAGCGAGGCGGCCGAGCGGCTCGCGCGGCTGCGCACCGAGGTCGGTCTCTGACCCGACCGAACGGGCGCCCCCGCGGGTGCGAGACGCGCCTTCCCAGGGGGTGGACGGTGGCCGAAAAGTGCCGGATGCGCCTCGCGCGGAGTCGATTTAGTCCCCGCCCGATCCTTTGCTATGGTTGCGCAGCAGCCATTCCCCTGT
>NZ_JBPGXG010000260.1:0-1766 GCF_056755255.1 Monashia sp. HAY1-5C
GGCAACACGACGCTCCCCTACCCATCAACACGCCTGGACACCGGTCCCGCAGGAGCCGGTGCCGAGCAGTATGTCAATGCCACAGCTTCGGTGGTGTGCTTGAGCCCCGCTACATTGTCGGCGCGGAATCACTTGACCAGTGAGCTATTACGCACTCTTTGAAGGGTGGCTGCTTCTAAGCCAACCTCCTGGTTGTCACAGCAACTCCACATCCTTTCCCACTTAGCACACGCTTAGGGACCTTAGCTGGTGATCTGGGCTGTTTCCCTCTCGACTACGGAGCTTATCCCCCGCAGTCTCACTGCCACGCTCTCACTTACCGGCATTCGGAGTTTGGCTAACGTCAGTAACCTGGTGAGGCCCATCGGCTATCCAGTAGCTCTACCTCCGGCAAGAAACACGTGACGCTGCACCTAAATGCATTTCGGGGAGAACCAGCTATCACGGAGTTTGATTGGCCTTTCACCCCTACCCACAGCTCATCCCCTCAGTTTTCAACCTAAGTGGGTTCGGTCCTCCACGCAGTCTTACCTGCGCTTCAACCTGGCCATGGGTAGATCACTCCGCTTCGGGTCTAGACCCAGCGACTAAAACGCCCTCTTCGGACTCGCTTTCGCTACGGCTTCCCCACACGGGTTAACCTCGCCACTGAGCACTAACTCGCAGGCTCATTCTTCAAAAGGCACGCTGTCACCCCACACGCCCAACGGCGGGAGGCTCCAACGGATTGTAGGCACACGGTTTCAGGATCTATTTCACTCCCCTCCCGGGGTACTTTTCACCTTTCCCTCACGGTACTTGTCCGCTATCGGTCACCAGGGAATATTTAGGCTTAGCAGGTGGTCCTGCCAGATTCACACGGGATTTCTCGGGCCCCGTGCTACTTGGGATCCCTCACTGGAGTCCACACCATTTCGTCTACGGGGGTCGCACCCTCTGTGCCGAGCCATTCAATGCTCTTCGACTATGACGCAGATTTCTCACTCCATGCCAGAGTGTCAGCTCCGGCCGCAAGGTCCCACGACCCCGGACATGCAACGCCTGACAGCTATCACACACGCCCGGTTTAGCCTCATCCGCTTTCGCTCGCCACTACTCACGGAATCACTGTTGTTTTCTCTTCCTGTGGGTACTGAGATGTTTCACTTCCCCACGTTCCCTCCACACACCCTATATATTCAGGTGCGGGTGACTGGACTTGCCTCCAGCCGGGTTTCCCCATTCGGAAATCCTCGGATCACAGCCTGGTTATCGGCTACCCGAGGCTTATCGCAGATTCCTACGTCCTTCTTCGGTTCCTGGTGCCAAGGCATCCACCGTGTGCCCTTAAAAACTTGAGCCACAAAGATGCTCGCGTCCACTGTGTAGTTCTCAAAACACAACCGGCACCCACCACCACCCCGACAAACGCCAGGAGATCGGGCGGGCCCACACCCAGAAGAAACAGCGCACCCACCACCAGCACACGCGACCGCGCGCCGGCGTGGGGGTCTGATCCCTCAGGACCCAACAACGTGCCAGACACCCACCCGAACCCGCGCCGCGTTCCACTCCCTCAGATCCTCGCGGACCGTCACCGGGTTGTACTAGCGAGCCACCGGCTCGACCAGGTGCCAAGTAATCGATGTTCCACCCATGAGCACCCCCACCAGGCGTTCGCTGGCGGCGGGCCACTGCGCCACCAGACCCACGGGCCCGGCAGCGAAGCTGCTCCTTAGAAAGGAGGTGATCCAGCCGCACCTTCCGGTACGGCTACCTTGTTACGA
>NZ_JBPGXG010000261.1:0-1692 GCF_056755255.1 Monashia sp. HAY1-5C
GTCCCTGGGGAGGTCGACCGAGACGTCGCGCAGGTTGTGCTCGCGCGCGCCGCGGACGACGAGGGAGTGGGAGGTGCCGGAGGGCGTAGCAGTCACGCGCCCCATGCTAGGTCGGGCCACCGACAGTGCCTCGCGGCGCCACCGGCACCGTTCGGCATACTCGCTCCATGAGCACGCCGCGGTCCACGCCCATCGAGGACTACGCCGTCCTCGGCGACCTCGGTACTGCAGCCCTCGTCAGCCTCAAGGGCTCGGTCGACTGGCTGTGCCTACCCCGGTTCGACTCGCGAGCCTGCTTCTCGGCGCTCCTCGGCACCCCCGACAACGGCCGCTGGCTGCTCACGCCGGCCGACCCCGACGCCCGGACGACGCGTCGCTACGTCGGCAACTCCTTCATCCTCGAGACGACGCACGTGACGTCCACCGGGACCGTTCGCGTCACCGACGTCATGCCGCTCGGGGACGGTCGCTCCGACGTGCTGCGCCGCGTCGAGGGGGTCGAGGGGACGGTCCGGATGCGCCACGAGTGGACGGTGCGCTTCAACTACGGGCGCACCCGACCGTGGGTCATGCGGCACACCGACGACCGCGAGGGCCGCACCGACGAGATCATCACGGCGATCGCCGGCCCCGACATGCTCGTCCTGCGCGGTGCGCGGCTCCCGCATGCCCGGGAAGGCCACCACGTCGACGAGTTCGACGTGGCCGCCGGGGAGACGATGACGTTCTCGACGACGTGGTTCCGCAGCCACGAGGCCATCCCGCCGCCGCTGCGCGTCCGGGCCCGGATCGAGGAGACCCTCGCCCTGAGCGAGAACTACGCCGCGCAGAGCCACTACACCGGACCCTACGCCGCGGCGGTGACGCGCTCGCTGCTCGTCCTGCGGGCCCTGACGCACGGGTCGACCGGCGGCATCGTCGCGGCGGCGACGACCTCGCTGCCCGAGGACGTCGGCGGCGAACGCAACTGGGACTACCGGTTCTGCTGGCTGCGCGACGCCGCGCTGACGCTCGAGGCCCTGCTCGGCTGCGGCTACCTCGACGAGACGGCGCTGTGGCGCGACTGGCTGCTGCGCGCCGTCGCCGGCGACCCCCAGGACATGCAGATCATGTACCGCGTCGACGGCGGCCGCGACCTGCCCGAACGCACCCTGCCGCACCTGTCCGGCTACGCGGGCTCGCGACCGGTCCGCATCGGCAACGCCGCCGTCGACCAGCGCCAGACCGACGTGCTGGGCGAGGTCATGATCTCTCTGGAGCACGCCCGCCAGCGCGGCCTCGAGGAGAGCGACGACTCGTGGAGCCTGCAGCGTGCCCTCGTCAACCACCTCACGACGCACTGGCAGGAGGCGGACAACGGGCTGTGGGAGATCCGCGGCCCCCTGCGCCACTTCACCCACTCCCGCGCCATGGTGTGGGCCGCCTTCGACCGGGCCGTCCGCGCGGTCGAGGAGTACGGCCTCGAGGGGCCGGTCGACCTCTGGCGCGAGCTGCGCGACCGGGTCCGCGAGGAGGTGCTGACCAAGGGCTACGACCCGGCTCGCAACACCTTCGTCCAGCACTACGACACGACCGAGCTCGACGCGTCGCTGCTGACGCTGTCCTCCATCGGCTTCGTCGACGGTGACGACCCCCGCATGGTCGGCACGATCCGGGCCGTCGAGGAGGACCTCCTGCGCGACGGCCTCGTCA
>NZ_JBPGXG010000262.1:0-1636 GCF_056755255.1 Monashia sp. HAY1-5C
GGCCTGGACCCGCTCCCACGCCTTCTGCAGCGCCGGGGTCTCCTCGATGCACGGCGGGCACCACGAGCCCCACACGTTGACGACGACGACGGCGCCGTCCTTGTCCTTGAGCGACCAGGGCTGGCCCTCGAGCGTCGTGCCGAGCAGCTCCACCGGCTCGCCGCGCTGGCCCGGGGTCAGCTGCTCGATCGAGCCGTCGCCGGCGACGAAGCCCTTGCGGTCGCCCGATCGGGCCTGGCCCTCCACGGAGTTCGGGTCGGAGGTGCACGCGGCGGTGACCAGCGCCAGGCCGCCTGCCACGGCGGCGGCGCCCCACCGCAGCGCGGTGCGTCGGTCGAGCTCGGTCATCAGGCGCCCACGCCCCGGCTCGCGCCCGCGAGCAGCGCGCCCGCCGGCTCGGTGTACGTGATGGAGGCCAGCTCGTCACCGACGTAGCTCAGCGACGTCAGCGACGCCAGCGTGCACACGCGCTTGCGCGGGTCGTGCCAGAGGCGCCTGCCCTCGAGCCTGTTGCGCACCGTCCACACCGGCAGCTGGTGCGACACGACGACGGCCTCGTGGCCCCGCGCGGCGTCGCGGGCGGCGTCGACGGCCTCGAGCATCCGGGCGGCGATGGCCTCGTAGGCCTCGCCCCACGACGGCTTCGTCGGGTTGCCCAGGACCCGCCAGTTGCGGGGATGCAGGAGCTCCTTGCGCGCGGTGGTGCGGCCCTCGAAGTGGTTGGCCGACTCGATGAGACGAGGGTCGGTGGCGACGGGCAGCCCGTGGCTGCTCGCGATCGGCGCCGCCGTCTCCTGTGCCCGCTCGAGCGGGGACGCGACGACGTACGTGACGTCGTGGGTCGCCAGGTGAGCGGCGACGACGCCGGCCATCTCGCGGCCGAGGTCGCTGAGGTGGTAGCCGTCGAGCCGCCCGTAGAGGACGCCCGCGGGGTTGTGGACCTCGCCGTGGCGCATGAGGTGCACGACGGTCGTGGCGGCGGTGGTCTCGGCGGACCCCTCCGTGCCTCCAGCCGTGCTGCGCGTCATGGGCCCCAGTGTCTCAAACGGTCGGCGAACGACCGAATCCGCGGTCCGGGCACGGGCGGGTGGGTCCGCACGACGGACCTCGATCGGCAACGGCTGGGCCCCCGCGCGCCGCCTCACGCCGCGCGAGACAGGACGCCGAACCCCGGGCCGCGTCTTCGGCGGCCTGTTCGTGGTGGCCGGCGTCCTCCTCGCGACCGTCCACCGAGGCGCGGCAGCGCGCGCGTCGAGGGGGCGGCTCCTCGCCTCGGTGGGCTCAGATGCGCTCAGACGAGCTCGGGCACGTCGAGGTGGGCGATGGCCAGCTCGAACTCGGCCACCTCGGTGATCCGCATCCCGGTCTCCTGCGACAGGTCGGCGCGCAGGCTCATCGCGATGTCGCGGGAGTTTGTCATCGCCTCGGTCGAGTCGTAGGACGCGGTGATGCAGCACCGCCCGGACATCCGGTCGACGAGCAGGCTGGCGCTGCAGAACCCCTCGATCTGCTCCACCTTGGGCATGATCGTCATCTTGAACATGTCGACGGCCCGGTCGATGGTGGCCGGGTCGCCCTCGACCCACGTGACGCGGGCGCAGGCCCCTTCGGCGGAACGGTGGTCGCGGTGCAGGTA
>NZ_JBPGXG010000263.1:0-1612 GCF_056755255.1 Monashia sp. HAY1-5C
GCCCAAGGCCCTGGCCAGCGTCGAGCCGATGACGCGGATCATGTCCTCGTTCACGGCGAGCATGGGTCCGTAGCCGTGGGTGACCTGAGCCGTCCCGGTGTCGGTGGCCACCGCTGCAGCACCCAGCTCGAGCGGGTCGTGCACGACGAGGTCCGGCTTCCAGGTCGAGCAGAACACGGCCAGGTCGCGTGCCCGCACCACGCCGGCCGCCCCGAAGAGGTGCTCTGCCGCGAAGGCGGTCTGCTCCGAGGCCGGCAGTCGGCTGATCGGCACGTCGCTCGGCAGGCGGGAGTAGGACTGGGCGGCAGTGGGACCCGCGGTCACGGTCGCCACGCCGAGGCTCGACGCGTACTGCACGAGGTCGGGCCCGGTCGCCACGACCACGTCGTGACCGGCCCGCTGCGCCGCACCGACGAGCGGCACCATCGGCAACAGGTGCCCGTACCCGGGCCACGCGCTGAACAGGATCCGCATGCGCTCTCTCCACGTCGACCAGCCTCCGTGCACAGCCTTCGCCACGAGCAGCACCAGCGCAAGCGACGCGTGCAACGCCCGATGCCCTCTCCGGCTGCTTCGGTGCGCCGGGTGGCCGGCCCTCGCTAGCGCAACAGGGTGCAGGCGTCCTGCACCACGCGCTCCGGCGACTGTCGGAGCCTCAAGGACCCGTCCGGCAGGACGTCGATCGGGACAGGGTCGCTGAGACCACCGAGGAACCGGCCGTCGGCGTCGAACTGGAGGAAGGCCAGCAGCGCGGGGCCACCGGTCATCGGGTCGGTGACGATCTTGCCCGCGTAGAGCGAGCCCGCCTCGTCGGCGGCGAAGAGGTCGTCCGACTCCGGCACGAACGGGCCGGTAGGGCTGTCGCCCACGAAGTAGTGCGTGCCGGTCACGGCACCGACCCGTGCCTGTCGCTCCGCGCTCGTGCAGTCCGCATAGGCACAGCAGACGAGGCGCTGCCGGCCGCCGACCTCGACCACCTGCGGAACCTCCAGATGGCCCCAGTCGCCGAGCGGTGTGACGGGCCCGATCGGCGTCCGGGTGCGGAGGTCGTTCGAGCGCAGCAGCGCCACGACACCCCGGGCATCGGCCGGGCCCGTCGGCACGCGTGCCGTCACGAGCATCGCCCAACCGCCGTGCTCGGGGTCGGCGAAGACGCACGGGTCGCGCCAGCAGAGATCCGGCCAGACCGACGGGTCCAGCTGCTCGAACATGTCCGGGGCGTCGAGGACGAAGCCGGGATCCTTGGTCCAGGACGCGAGGTCGGTGCTGTGGGCGCGGCCGATCCGCTGCCGCAGGCCGTCGCTGTCGGTACCGATGCCGGTGTAGAACATCCACCAGCGGTCACCGTCGGGCACGACGCTGCCGGTCCACGTGGCGAGGTCGTCCCACGCCCCGGGTGCGCCCGGACCGAGCGCGTCCTCGAGGACGGTCCACCCGCGCAGGTCGCGGGAGACTGCGTGGCCGATCCTGGCGTTGCGGTGCCGCAGGTCGGGGTCGCCGAGCGCCCGCGGCGCCTTGAGGAAGTAGAGGTGGGTGTCCGGGCCGTCAACGGCGGTCCAGAAGTCCCAGGTCCAGTGGTCGTCGAGCAGCAGCACGTGAGCAGTCCCGTCAG
>NZ_JBPGXG010000264.1:0-1393 GCF_056755255.1 Monashia sp. HAY1-5C
TCCGTCGTCGGCAGCGTCAGATGTGTATAAGAGACAGGGGCAGCAGGATGGTGCGGAAGTCCAACGACACCGCCTCGCGGCCCCGGTCGAGGACGGCGAGGTGCCCCGAGCGGCCGACCTGGCTCGAGGGCTGGATGTAGGCGTCGTAGGCCGCGACGAGGGTGTCGCCGGGCGGCTTGCTGAAGGTCAGGTACAGCGTGTCGCCCTCGCGCGTCGAGTCGGAAGGGTCGGGGCGCCAGCCCTGGGTCTCGTAGATGTCGAAGTAGCTCCCCGTGACGGCGAGGGTGATGTCGCCGGTGAACCCGCCGGCCCGGTGCACGCTGACCTCCCAGGGCACGTCCATGCCGGCCCGCGAGGAGGTCGCCCACGTCAGGGTCAGGTCGATGCCGTCGCCCGACACCCGGGTCGTCTGCGTCGTGTCGCCGAGCAGACCGGTGGCGCCGAGGAGGACGACGACGAGCAGCGCCGCCACCGCACCTCGGCGCGACCACGCGCTGGTCCGCGCCGGACCCGGCCCCTCGAGGCCCTCGAGGGTCGAACGCGGCATCTCCACGCTGTCGGTCTAGCACCGCGGCGTGGGTCAGCCGCGCACGACGCGCCGAGCCAGGTCGCTCCATCCCGCCAGGATGCGGTCGCGGTCGACGCCGAGGTCGAGCTGCTGGCGCAGGATCGGCACCTCGAGCGGGGCGAGCAGCGCGGTGGCGAGCACGGGCAGGTCGCCCTCGACGCCGGCCGAGGCGAGGAGCACGCGGACGTGCGCGGTGTGGAAGGCCGCGGCCGGCAGCGACCGGCCGTACCGCCCGACCGCGGCGACGACGAGGTCGCCGTGGAGGAGGTTGCGGTCGAGGCGCGACTCGCCGAAGGCGAGCAGCCGCGTCAACGGCGGGGCGCCGGGCCCGAGCGGCGGGGGTCCGGAGATGACGCGCTGCTGCCAGGTCGTCTCGCTGTGGTCGAGCAGCGCTGCCATGAGCCCGGCCCGGCTGCCGAAACGGCGGAAGACCGTGCCCTTGCCGACGTGGGCGGCCGCCGCGACGGCGTCCATCGTCACGGCGTCGACACCGCACGACTCCACGAGGTGCGTGGCGGCGTCGAGGAGGGCCTCGCGGTTGCGCGCGGCGTCGGCCCGCTCGGGGCGCTCCGGGCGCAGCCCGAGCTCGACGGGCCGCCCGGTCGGGCGTCCGGCGTCGAGGGGCGGGCGGGTGGCTGGCACCCGCCGATCGTAGGCGGAGCGGCGGGCGGCGTCCGCCGGTTTTCCGCATCCCCGAGCCGACGCCGAGCCCGCCCCGAGCCCGCCGCTCCTGTCTCTTATACACATCTCCGAGCCCACGAGAAGGAGCTACATCTGGGGTGGGGTGTTTTTTTTTGGAGAGGGGGGGGGGGGGGGGGGGGGGGG
>NZ_JBPGXG010000265.1:0-1256 GCF_056755255.1 Monashia sp. HAY1-5C
TCCGTCGTCGGCAGCGTCAGATGTGTATAAGAGACAGCCACAACTCCGACGAGGGCGGCGGGCCCGTCGTGGCGGCCTCCTGACCCATGACCGTCGAGACCGGCCGGTCCGGGACGCCCCCGGGTGCGGGCCTGCTCGACGACGAGCACGCCGTCGTCAGGGGCCTGTGGCGAGCCGTCGACGTCTTCCGGGTGCTCGCCCTGGTCTACGCCGCGTACTCGGTCTGGGAGCGCCGCGCCGAGGTGGCCCACCCTGCGGTCGCGCTCTCGGTCCTCGGTCTGCTCGCCGGATGGACGGCTGCCCAGACCGCCCGGCCGATGCGCACGGTTCGCGCCTACACCGCCGAGCTCGCGATGGGCTGCGCCGCGATCCTCGCGACCCGCCTCGTCGACACTCCCGAGGTCATCACCGGAGGTGCCAAGACGATCCCGTCGATCTGGCCCTCCGCCGCCGTCGTCGGCTTCGCGATCCTGCGCGGCTGGCGCGGGGGTGTCGCGGCTGCCTCGCTCGTCGCCGCGAGCTCCTTCGTCGAGGTCGCCGAGCCGACCGCCAACACGGTCTCGAACTCGATCTTCGGGCTCCTCCTCGGCGGCTGCATCGGCTACTGCGTCGACCTCGCCCGGGCCAGCCACGCCGCGCTCGCCGAGGCGATGCGGCTCGACGCGGCCCGCGCCGAGCGGGACCGCCTGGCGCGCACCGTCCACGACGGCGTCCTGCAGACCCTCGCCTTCATCCACCGGCGCGCCACCGACCTCGGCGGCGAGTCCGCGGCTCTCGGGGCCATGGCGGGGGAGCAGGAGCGCATCCTGCGGACACTCGTCAGCCAAACCGATCTGGCCGCGGTCGGTCGGGCGGTCAGCGGCGAGGCGGACCTGCGCACCCTGCTGCGCCACGTCGAGACCGACGACGTCCAGCTGGTGTCACCGGCCGATGCCGTCCTGCTGCCCCGACGCGTCGCCGACGAGGTCGTGGCCGCGGTCGAGGCGGCGCTCGACAACGTCCGCAAGCACGCCGGGGACGGCGCGCGCACGTGGGTGCTGCTCGACGACGACGGCCGCGACGTCGCCGTGACGATCCGCGACTCGGGTCGCGGGCTGAGCCAGGCCAGGCTCGAGGAGGCCGTCGACCAGGGCCGGCTCGGGGTCTCCTCGAGCATCAAGGGTCGCCTGGCCGACCTCGGTGGCCGGGCCGCCATCACCTCGGGACCGGCCGGGGGCACGACCGTCGAGCTGCGCGTGCCGCGCGCTCCCACCCAC
>NZ_JBPGXG010000266.1:0-1165 GCF_056755255.1 Monashia sp. HAY1-5C
TCCGTCGTCGGCAGCGTCAGATGTGTATAAGAGACAGGAGCCGGGCGGGCGGCTCGGATCCTCGCACCCAGCAGCCCGGGGCGGTCGAGCTCGGACCAGATGACGCGCTCGAAGGGGTACCCGAGCCGGCGCACCCGGTCCTCCCGGCGCTTCTCCAGCCAGAGGACCTCCGCGGGGTCGTCCGGCTGTTCGTCGGACCGGTCACGGACCCGGCCGTACTTGACCTCTCCGTCGAACTCCAGCACGACGCCCTCGACGACGAAGTCGACCCGCGCGACGAACCTGTCGGCGTCCGTGATGACGACCTGGCTCTCGTGTGACAGGCCGAGGTCCTGCAGGATCATCCGGGTACGCGACTCGCCGACCGACTCGGCTCCGGCGTCCATGCGCAGCACCGCGTCGAGAGCCCGACGCCGGCCCTCGTGCGGGGAGACCCTCGCCACCTCGTCGAGCAGCTCCGGCATCGTCACCGTGCCGGCCCGCAGGGCGGCGTCGCCCGCCACCACCGCGCACTCGGCGCCCATGGTCAGCGCCGTGCCGACGACGGCCCTCGCGGCGGAGACCACCGGAACACCCAGGAATGTCGGGGTGGCCACGCCGCGCCGGGGCCACACGGTCACGTCCCGACGCCTGACCACTTGGCGCCCCGCGCCGACGAGGTCGATGCGGCTCAGGTCCGCGGACCACAGCGGAAGGCGGTGCACGGCCAGGGCCGCGTGGTGGCTCAGGGCCTCGCCGGGCCGGGTGCGGGCGACCGCCATCGCGGCCAGCCGGTAGCGCCCGACGCGGTCGGCCGCGTGCAGCAGGTCTCTGCTCACGTAGGCCCCGCGCCGGACGCGGACGACGTGTCCGTGGCGTACGGCGTCACGCAAGGCGATGGCGTCGACGCCTCTCGCACCCGCCTCGGCGGCGGTGAAGACGCCGTGCTGTTCACCCGCCAGGGCCTGGAGTCGAGGGTCCATCGAGCGATCGTCGCGCTGCGACACGGACGGCGCATCGTCCGAGCAACCGCCTGTGGACGGCACGGCCCGCCGCCACCCCCTGTGGATCACCCGCAACACACCGAGCAGCTGCCAACCCACGCCAGGAACACCTCGCACGAGTTGGCAGGTGCTCGGTGTGTTGCACCTGTCTCTTATACACATCTGACGCTGCCGACGACGGA
>NZ_JBPGXG010000267.1:0-1201 GCF_056755255.1 Monashia sp. HAY1-5C
TCCCTGCACCGAGCACCGTGGCGCGCGGACCGAAAGCATCGGCGAGGGCGCCCTGGGCCAGACCACCCACCGGGAAGCACCCCGTGTAGGCCATGATCCGAACCGCGAGCACCCGGCCGCGGAGTCGGTCGGCCACGATGATCTGTACCGCCGTGTTGGTTGCCGAGATGGTGAGCAGCAGCGCCCACCCGACGATGAGCAGGGCTGCCGCCGCCCAGCCGGGTGTCGGGGAGAGCGCGAATCCAGCGAGCCCCACCGCCTGTCCGATCAGGCCGACCTGCGTGAGCAGCGACCGGGGGAGGATGTGGCTCCAGCCGGCGAGCACCGGCGCGGCGACCAGCGCACCGACACCGAGGGCGGCATTCAGCAACCCCAAGGTCCAGGGACCGACATGGAAGACGCTGCCGGCGAAGACGACGGTGAACTGGAAGATCGGGTTCACGAGCAGACCGACCGCGACCGCGACGAGCAGGCCCATCTGGATTCCGGGCTGCCCGCGGATGTAGCCGACAGCCGTCGCGAACTGACGCCACACCGGCGCGGGGTCCGTCGTCCGCGGGCGGTTGCGCACCCTGACTGCTGCCAGGGCGAGCAGCACGGCGACGAAGGACAGGGCGTTGAGCAGGAGAGCCGGTCCCGGCCCGATGGTCGCCAGGATCAGTCCGGCGACCGCCGGTCCCAGCGACCGGGCGGCGTTGAACTGGAGGGAGTTCAGGGCGACGGCAGAGTCGAGGTCGGAGCGCGGGACGAGGTCGTTGACGAACGACTGCCAGCTGGGCATGTTGATGCCCTGGAAGATCCCGGCCACCCCGACAAGTGCCATCACGACGAGCGGCTCGCGCACGCCCGCAATCCACACGAGCCACAGAAGCAGGGCGCTGAGCGCCATCCCGGACTGGGTGACGAGCAGGACCCGGCGCCGATCGTGCCGATCTGCCAGCACACCACCCCACGGCCCTAGGGCGATGTTCGGCACGAACTGGAAGACACTCACGAGCCCCACCCACAAAGCGCTGTGGGTCACTTGGTAGACGACGAAGGGCACGGTCAAGTTGGAGAGCCACCCGCCCGTGTTGGAGGTGATCGCACCCATCCAGAAGACGGCGTAGTCGCGGTGCCGGAAGGCCCGCAGGGAGTGGCGCAGTCCTCGGGCCGGGAGCTCCGCTCGCTGCTCGAGTTCAGTCATCGGACGGTCCGTGAC
>NZ_JBPGXG010000268.1:0-1171 GCF_056755255.1 Monashia sp. HAY1-5C
GCCTGAGACCTGATAGTGACCGCGAATGCGGGAAGAGGGTGATCCTATGCTGCCGAGAAAAACTTCTAGCGAGGTTCGAGCCGCCCGTACCCCAAACCGACTCAGGTGGTTAGGTAGAGAATACCAAGGCGATCGAGTGAATCGTGGTTAAGGAATTCGGCAAAATACCCCCGTAACTTCGGGAGAAGGGGGGCCCTGATCGTGACGGAACTTGCTTCCCGAGCGTGATCGGCCGCAGAGACCAGGGAGAAGCGACTGTTTACTAAAAACACAGGTCCGTGCCAAGTCGCAAGACGATGTATACGGACTGACGCCTGCCCGGTGCTGGAACGTTAAGGGGACCGGTTAGCACGCGAGTGCGACGCTGAGAACTTAAGCGCCAGTAAACGGCGGTGGTAACTATAACCATCCTAAGGTAGCGAAATTCCTTGTCGGGTAAGTTCCGACCTGCACGAATGGCGTAACGACTTCTCCACTGTCTCAACCACGAACTCGGCGAAATTGCACTACGAGTAAAGATGCTCGTTACGCGCAGCAGGACGGAAAGACCCCGGGACCTTTACTACAGCTTGGTATTGGTGTTCGGTACGGCTTGTGTAGGATAGGTGGGAGACTGTGAAGCGGGCACGTCAGTGCCGGTGGAGTCAACGTTGAAATACCACTCTGGTCGTTCTGGATATCTAACCTCGGTCCGTGATCCGGATCAGGGACAGTGCCTGGTGGGTAGTTTAACTGGGGCGGTTGCCTCCTAAAAGGTAACGGAGGCGCCCAAAGGTTCCCTCAGCCTGGTTGGCAATCAGGTGTCGAGTGTAAGTGCACAAGGGAGCTTGACTGTGAGACAGGCATGTCGAGCAGGGACGAAAGTCGGGACTAGTGATCCGGCGGTGGCTTGTGGAAGCGCCGTCGCTCAACGGATAAAAGGTACCCCGGGGATAACAGGCTGATCTTGCCCAAGAGTCCATATCGACGGCATGGTTTGGCACCTCGATGTCGGCTCGTCGCATCCTGGGGCTGGAGTAGGTCCCAAGGGTTGGGCTGTTCGCCCATTAAAGCGGTACGCGAGCTGGGTTTAGAACGTCGTGAGACAGTTCGGTCCCTATCCGCTGTGCGCGTAGGAAACTTGAGAAAGGCTGTCCCTAGTACGAGAGGACCGGGATGGACGAACCTCTGG
>NZ_JBPGXG010000269.1:0-1124 GCF_056755255.1 Monashia sp. HAY1-5C
TCCGTCGTCGGCAGCGTCAGATGTGTATAAGAGACAGACCTCCTCGAAGCAGGCGTTGACGTCCTCGAGCCGGCGCGTCTGGGCCACGACGCGGGTGCGTCCGTCGGCGTGCAGGCTGAAGACGTCGGCCAGGTCGTTGCGGGTGCCGACGAGCGAGCCGTGGACGCTGATGCCGCGCAGCACCGTCTCGAAGACGGGCAGCCGCAGCGTGTTGTCGTGCGGCAGGCCGACGATGACGAGACGACCCCGCGGGTTGAGGCAGGCGTGGGCCGCAGCCATCGCCGCCGGCGAGGGCACGGTGACCAGCGCGATGTCGGCGCCACCTCCCTGCGCCAGCTGCGCCACCTGCTCCGCCTGACCGGCGCGGGCGTCGACGACGTGGTCCGCCCCGAGCTGCTTGGCGAGGTCGAGCTTGGCATCGTCGACGTCGACGGCGACGGTGCGGCACCCGAAGACGGTGCCGTACTGGAGACCGAGGTGTCCGAGTCCGCCGATGCCGACGACCATGACGGTCTCGGCCGGCTGGGGGCGGGCCGCCCTGAGCGCGGCGTACGTCGTCACACCGGCGCAGGTCAGGGGTGCGGCATCGAGCGAGGAGACCGCGTCGGGCACGCGCACGACGTGGCTGGCCCAGCCGACGGCGAACTCGGCGTACGCGCCGTCGACCGTGTAGCCGGTGTACTGCGGCGCGACGCAGTAGGTCTCGTGGCCGGCGATGCAGGAGCGGCAGCGCCCACAGGCGTGGCCGAGCCACGGGATCGCGACGCGGTCCCCCTCGGCCAGGTCGTCGACGCCGGGGCCGAGCGCGCACACGGTGCCGACGCCCTCGTGGCCGGGCACGAGCGGGATCGTGGGCGGCACGGGCCAGTCGCCGCGCGCGGCGTGGATGTCGGTGTGGCAGAGCCCGCTGGCCTCGATGCGGACGAGGACCTGCCCGCGGCCGGGAACGGGGACGGGAAGGTCACGGATCTCGAGCGGCTCACCGAGACGAGTGACGACGGCTGCTTTCATGGCTCTCTCCTGTTCCGAGGCCTGGCGTTCCCAGGCCGCACTCGGGGAGGCGGCCCTCCCTCGGGCTGTCTCTTATACACATCTCCGAGCCCACGAGACGGAGCTACATCTGG
>NZ_JBPGXG010000270.1:0-1110 GCF_056755255.1 Monashia sp. HAY1-5C
CACCAGCCCCTGACGAGGGCCTCGACCTCGCGGTCGAAGCGGCCGGCGACGTAGGCGAGGATCGTGTGTACGGGGCCGCTCCGGACGCCCGCGGGGAAGGTGACCCCGCCGACCGTGAGGCCCACGATCGGGATCTGCGAGGACGACCCGGCCGGCCAACCGTTCTGCGAGGTCGCGGCGCTCGCGGCCGTCGCCGTGGCAGCGACGAGGCCGCCCCCGAGCAGGAGACCACCCGCGCCGCGGATGAGCGTGCGCCGGCCGAGTCCGCCCGTGGGGGAGGCGGGCGCCGCGGCGCCGGTGTCGCCGAGGTCTTCGTGGAGCTCACACATGACTACCCCTGGGTTCCGTGTGGTGGGAGGGCAGGTGCTCCTGCCCGAGGCGACCGTAGGGCCGGTCCCGCCGCGCGGTACATGGGGAGGACTACCCGGGCCTCCTCGCAGCCGGCTGGAGGCCGCCGCCGGCACCGGACGCGACGAGGGCGTCGCCGAGGGCGGTGCGCCAGTAGAGCACCTCACGTCCCGAGCGGCGTCGCAGCACGACGCCCGCCGCGAGCAGCACCTTGAGGTGGTCGCCGACCGACCCGATCGCGAGCCCGGTGGTGGCCGCGAGGCCCGTTGTGCTGCAAGGGGACTCGAGTGCGACCAGCAGAGCCGCCCGGGACCGGCCGACGAGGCGCTCGAGGCCGTCGGAGGCCTCCGCGTCGACCCGTGCGAGCGCGCCGGCCACGGGGTAGTAGACGGCGTAGCGGCGGGGGAGCAGCCAGCCGACCCATCGGGCGCGGTGGCTGACCGGGACGAAGAAGAGGTCGGCGTCGTCGGGCAGGACGCGCGAGGGCAGGTCGTAGTTGTTGATGCGCAGGTGGCCGGCGCCGACCCACTCGCGGTCGCGGCCCAGGTCACGCACGACGGCCGCCCAGCCCTGGGTGGCGAGGCGTGCGGTCCGGGACACGACGTCGGCGCGCAGGATGCGCTCGCGGCGGCCCCAGTCGGTGGCCAGGACGTGGGTCCACACCCAGTCGAGCAGCGCGACGGCCTCCTCGGTCAGGCCGTCTGTCTCTTATACACATCTCCGAGCCCACGAGACGGAGCTACATTTAGGAGGGGGTGTTCT
>NZ_JBPGXG010000271.1:0-1047 GCF_056755255.1 Monashia sp. HAY1-5C
ACTTGTTTCCACAGTGACACTGTGGACAGGTGTGGACGAGGTCGGAAATCTTGCGGAAAAACTGCACCCTCCTTGTGAGCCCGGTGTGAACGGCGCCCGGCCGTCCACACCCGCAGCGAATCGACGGGGCAGCCCGCCCACATCCTCTGCACACCGCCATCCGGGCCCTGACCAGCCGGGACGCGCCTTGTCCACAGGATCCACAGCACCTATGACGATGACGAGAACCCAGATGACGAGAGATGCCCCGACAACGAGGGTCCCGAGCGCTCCGACAGCCGGCAGGTGCGGAACGGAACAGCTCTCCTCCGACACTCCAGCTGCAGCCCGCCCGCGGCCGCCGACCGTTTGTGGCGTGTTTGTGGTGCCGCCTCGGCACAGGGACTAGTGTCTGAGCCCCCATGTCCGACCTGTCGAAGTGAGAGCACCGTGAAGTTTCGGGTTGAGCGAGACGTCCTGGCCGAGGCCGTGACCTGGGTGGCGCGTGGTCTGCCCGCACGCCCGCCCGTGCCGGTTCTCGCCGGTGTGCTCATCGACGCCAGCGAGGAGGGCTCGCTGACGCTCTCGGCGTTCGACTACGAGGTGTCCGCCAAGATCACCGTCCCGGCCGACGTCGCGGAGGAAGGTCAGGTCCTCGTGCTCGGCCGGCTCCTCGCGGACATCTCCCGCAACCTGCCGAACAAGCCCATCGACGTCAGCACGGACGGGACCAAGGTCAACGTCGCGTGCGGCTCCTCGCGCTTCAGCCTCCGCGAGATGCCCGCCGCCGACTACCCGACGCTGCCCGCGGCTCCCGAGGCGAGCGGCACCATCGCCGGCGACACCTTCACCCAGGCCGTCGCCCAGGTGTCCATCGCCGCCGACCGCGGCGACACGCTGCCCATCCTCACCGGCGTCCGCATGGAGATCGACGGGGACAAGGTGACGCTGCTCGCCACCGACCGCTACCGCCTCGCGATGCGTGAGCTGACGTGGACACCGAGCGAGTCCGACGCCAGCCACGTCGCCCTGGTCCCGGCCCGACAGCTGTCCGACACGGCCAAGGCC
>NZ_JBPGXG010000272.1:0-975 GCF_056755255.1 Monashia sp. HAY1-5C
TCCGTCGTCGGCAGCGTCAGATGTGTATAAGAGACAGGCCGTCGACGGCTCCCGCGCACGACCCGCACCCGGTGGTGGCGCGGGTGGTCTCGGCGAGAGCCGGCACGGTGTCGGCGCCGCTGCGGAACGCGTCGACGATGGCACCCTTCGTCACGGTGTTGCAGCGGCAGATGACGGCCGACCGGGGCATCTCGGCGAGGTTGACGCTCTCGGCCCCTCCGCTGCGGGTGACGGCCCGACCCAGCATGAGCGCCAACCGGTCCCGGGGCGCGGCGGCCCCGGTGTCGTACAGCTGGGTCAGCGGCCCGGCCGCGTCCCCGACGCCGAGGAGGATCGCCCCGACGAGCCGGTCGGAGCGCAGCACGAGCTTGGCGTACCGGCCGCGCACGGGGTCGGTGAAGGCGAGCACCTCGTGGCCGGCGTCGTGGACGCCGACGTCGACGCGTCCCATGCTCGTCAGGTCGACGTCGGGCGCCTTGAGCCGGGTGACGACGCTCGTGCCTGCGTAGGTGGCGTCGGGGTCGGCACCGCTCAGCACGTCCGCGAGGACCCGGGCCTGGTCCCAGCCGGGCTGCACGAGCCCGGGCACCTCGCCGCGGTGCTCCGCGCACTCGCCGATGGCGTGGACGTGGGGGTGGGAGGCGCGGAGCCGGTCGTCGACGACCACGCCGCGGCCCACCTCCAGACCGGCGGCCAGGGCGAGGTCGACGCGGGGGCGGACGCCGGCCGCGACGACGACGAGGTCGGCGGCCAGCGTCGTCCCGTCGTCGAGGACCACGGCGGCGGGGTGGTCGGCCGTCGCCGGCCGACGCTCGGTGACCTGCCGACCGAGCGCCAGCCGTGCCCCGAGGCCCTGGACGACCCGGGCGAGGACGCTGCCGCCGTCCGCGTCGAGCTGCCGGTCCATCGGGTGCTCGGCGGGGTGGACGACCGTGACGCTGTCTCTTATACACATCTGACGCTGCCGACGACGGA
>NZ_JBPGXG010000273.1:0-961 GCF_056755255.1 Monashia sp. HAY1-5C
GACGTCGACCTTGACCGTGGAGCCCGGGGCGGCCGCGGCGACGTAGTGCGCCGTCGGCGGGGTCGAGGTGAGCATCTGCGGACCGAGCCACGCGCCGCCGGCGAAGAGCAGGACGGCGGCGGCTGCTGCCACGGCCGACAGCCAGGCCCGGCGCCGCCGGCGCCGCCGGGAGACCTCCGCCAGAAGGTCGGCCACGCCTTCGCCCCCGACCGGCGGGAGGGCCGCCGCGGGCGTCGTGTCGGCGTCCGCGAGGTGCGGCCCGCCGTCGGGCCCGGCGAGGTCGAGCAGCCGGGGGAGCCCGGACACCTGACCGAGCTCGGCCTGGCACTCCCGGCACGTGCGTAGGTGCTCGGTGAAGGTGCGGTGGTCGTCGTCGGACAGGCCACCGAGCACGTACGCGCCGAGGAGCACGTGCACGTCGTGCGGCCCGGGGGTCATCGGGTCACTCCCATCTCGTCGAGGATCGCGCGCAGGTTGCGCACGGCGTAGAAGGCGCGCGACTTCACGGTGCCCTCGGGCGCCCCGACGCGGACGGCGGTCTCGGCCACGGAGAGCCGGTCGTAGTAGAGGCATCGGACGATGTCGCGGTGGGCGGGCTGGAGGCGGCCGAGCGCCTCCTCGACGAGCACCTGGTCGAGCGCGTGGTCGAGGGCGGCGTCGTCCTCGGGGACGTCGACGAGCTGGGCCTGCTGCGGGCGGCGGGTCGCGGCGCGGTGCTGGTCGACGATGAGGTGCCGGGCCGTGGTGATGAGGTACGCGCGGAGGTTGTCCGCTTCGGGTGCCTGACGCCAGACGCGCAGGATGACCTCCTGGACGATGTCGTCGACCCGGTTCGCGTCGCTCGTCGCGCGCCACACGACACGCCGCAGCATCGGGCCGTGCTCGCGGTAGATCGCCGCGACGGCGTCGTCGTCGAGCGGCATGCGACGCTCACCTCCTTGCGCGTCCCGGGTCGTGCACC
>NZ_JBPGXG010000274.1:0-949 GCF_056755255.1 Monashia sp. HAY1-5C
AGGGCGACGAGTCCCTTCCGGTGCAGCTGCGCTACAACGTCCCGATGGAGCTGCTCTACACCGTCATCCCGGTGTTCATGGTCGCGGTGTTCTTCTACTACACGGCCCGTGACGAGGCCGCCCTCGTCGACACGACGAGCCGGAAGCCCGACGTCACCATCAGCGTCGTCGCCAAGCAGTGGAGCTGGGACTTCAACTACGTCGACTCCGACGTCCACGAGAGCGGCGTGCACGTCCCGCTCGACGGCACGACGGGCAAGCGGGCCCAGATGCCGGTCCTCTACCTGCCGGTGAACAAGCGGGTCGAGTTCGTGCTCAACGCCCGCGACGTCATCCACAGCTTCTGGGTGCCCTCGTTCATGATGAAGATGGACATGCTCCCGGGCAAGACGAACAAGTTCCAGCTGACACCGACGCAGACCGGTGAGTTCCAGGGCAAGTGCGCCGAGCTCTGCGGCGCCTACCACTCGCAGATGCTGTTCATGGTCAAGGTCGTTCCCCAGCAGGAGTACGACCAGGAGATGGCGCGCCTGGCCCAGCTCGGCCAGAAGGGCCTCGTGCCCGTCGACGCGAGCCGTGAGCAGATGGTGCCCGCCGACGCCGACAAGATTCCCGCACCCGCTCGGACTGGGAGCAACCAATGACCTCCGCCACGCTGAACCGTGAGGCCCGCCTCTCGACCTCGGCCGCGCGCCCGCGCCTCAAGGGCCAGACCTTCGTCAAGTGGGTCACGACGACCGACCACAAGGTCATCGGCAACCTCTACTTCATCACCTCGTTCGTCTTCTTCCTGCTCGGCGGGATCATGGCCCTGCTCATCCGGGCCGAGCTCTGGGCGCCGGGCCTGCAGGTCGTCGACAACCCCGAGCAGTTCAACCAGCTGTTCACCATGCACGGCACGATCATGCTGCTGCTGTTCGCGACGCCGCTGTTCGCCGGGTTCACCAAC
>NZ_JBPGXG010000275.1:0-809 GCF_056755255.1 Monashia sp. HAY1-5C
GGTTCCACACCGTGAGACATAAGTAGACGTTATTTGACCGGTAACGGTTTGCTATTTCAAACTCCCACTCAGCGGATGGGAATCGGCACCGCCCGGCTCGCACCAACCGCGCACCCCTCACCGCCTCTTCAGAGCCCAAGGAGCAACCCGTGCGACGCCCCCAGATCCTCCTCGCCGTCATCGCCGCCAGCGCGACGATCGGCCTGACGGCCTGCGCCGGCGGCGGGGCCAGCGACACGGTCGTGCAGCCGGGTTCCACGGCCGCGGCCGCAACGACGAGCACCATCAGCCTGTACGCCTACGCGGTGCCCAAGGTCGGCTTCGACGCCGTCATCCCGGCGTTCCAGAAGACCGCCGCCGGCAAGGGCGTGCAGTTCCAGCAGAGCTACGGCGCCTCGGGTGACCAGAGCCGCAAGGTCGCCGCCGGCGCGCCCGCCGACTTCGTCAACTTCTCCGTGGAGCCGGACGTCACCAGGCTGGTCGACGCCGGCCTCGTCGACCCGTCGTGGAACGCCGGCGAGCACCACGGCATCCCGTTCGGGTCGGTCGTGACGATCGTCGTGCGCAAGGGCAACCCGAAGCACATCAAGGACTGGGCCGACCTGCTCAAGCCGGGTGTCGAGGTCGTCACGCCGAACCCGTTCTCGTCGGGCTCGGCGAAGTGGAACCTCCTCGCCCCGTACGCCGCCGAGAGCGCCGGCGGGACGAACAAGGCCGCCGGGCTGGCCTACATCCGCAGCCTCGTCACCGACCACGTGAAGATCCAGCCGAAGTCGGGCCGTGAGGCCACCGAGGCGTTCCTGCAGGGC
>NZ_JBPGXG010000276.1:0-765 GCF_056755255.1 Monashia sp. HAY1-5C
TGTACTGACCGGGCACGTTGGTTGAGGGAATGCGACTTCGCGCTGTGAGCTGCTGACAGGGGAGGGCCTCCCGCGGTGGAGTGGAACTGCTCAAGGTTCACTTCGCCAAACAGGAGGCCCTCGTGTCCCACGCTAACGCTGCCCTGACCCCACGCGCCCGGCTCCGGGTGGCCCAGCTCGTCGTCGACCAGAAAGTCCCGATCGTCGAGGTCGCGGCCCGGTTCCAGTGCTCCTGGCCGACGGTCAAACGCTGGGCGGATCGGTACGCCGCCGGCGAGGCGATGAGCGACCGGTCCAGCCGGCCACACTCGATGCCGGCCAAGACCAGCGCAGCGACGACGAAGCGGATCGTGGCACTGCGGCTGCGTAAGCGCCTGGGCCCGGTCCAGCTCGCCGCCCTGAGCGGTGTCGCGCCCTCGACAGCGCACCGCGTGCTGCTGCGGTGCCGGCTCAACCGTCTGGCTCATGTTGACCGGGCCACCGGCGAACCGGTCCGCCGCTACGAGCACGAGCACCCGGGCGCGATGCTGCACGTGGACGTCAAGAAGCTGGGCAACATCCCCGACGGCGGCGGCTGGCGCTACGTCGGACGTGCCCAGGGCAAGCGCAACCGGGCCGCGACCCCGGGCAAGCCCAAGAACGTCCACTACAACCCGAACATGGGCCACGCCTTCGTCCACACCGTCATCGATGACCACTCCCGCGTGGCTTACGCCGAGGTCCACGACGATGAGACCGCCACGACCGCCGTCGCGGTCCTGCGCC
>NZ_JBPGXG010000278.1:0-675 GCF_056755255.1 Monashia sp. HAY1-5C
TCCGTCGTCGGCAGCGTCAGATGTGTATAAGAGACAGCTCTTCGACACCGAGCTCGGCGGCCGCCTCGCCGGGCTGCCCCGCGTCGGCCTCGGCGCGATGGTGGAGCACTACCTGGGTCTGCAGCTGGCCAAGGAGCACTCGGCCGTCGACTGGTCCTCGCGGCCGCTGCCCGAGCCGTGGCTGCGCTACGCCGCCCTCGACGTCGAGGTGCTGTCCGACCTCCGGGACGCCGTGGCCGCCGACCTCGCGAGCCAGGGCAAGGCCGCGTGGGCCGCCGAGGAGTTCGAGAGCCTGCTGTCCTTCACCGGTCCCGACCCGCGCGTCGACCCGTGGCGCCGCACGTCCGGGATGCATCGGGTGCGGGGCCGCCGCGGCCTGGCCATCGTGCGCGAGCTGTGGCTCTGGCGCGACGCCGTCGCCCAGCAGCGCGACGTCTCCCCCGGACGCGTCCTGCCCGATGCCGCCATCAGCGAGGTCGCCGTCGCCAACGCCCGGGCCACGACGCCCCCGCGGTCGGTCGGGTCGCCGGAACCGCGTCTGGCGCGCTCGATCCGTCGCAACCAGGAGGCCATCCTCGAGGCGGTCGGCCGCGCGCTCGCGCTGCCCGAGGAGGACCTCCCCCCCTGTCTCTTATACACATCTGACGCTGCCGACGACGGAGAGAGTGTAGACCT
>NZ_JBPGXG010000279.1:0-668 GCF_056755255.1 Monashia sp. HAY1-5C
CGCTGGTGGTGGCCGTACCGGACGCCGGAGGACAGCGGTCCGGAGCACGACCTCACCGACGTCGTCCGCTCCCGGGCGGTCCGGGGCCGGCACCTCGCCACCGTCACGGCCCTCTCGGTCGGCGGCGCGGGTGCCCGGCTGACCGTCGAGGGCGTCGTCGTCGACGGCGCCCGCACCCTCGGTCCGACGGCGGCCCTGCGACTCGAGCTCGTCGACCGCGACTCATCGGCCGTCGTCGCGGACTGTGCCGTCCGGGTCCACGACGGCCGGTTCTCCGGCGCGCTCGTCCTGCCCGACGGGCGGCCCGGCCGCCCGGTCCCGAAGGCCTTCGACGTCAAGGCGTCCTTCGCCCGCCGCGGCCTCGCCGCGCGGGCGCTCGCGGCCCTGCGGGTCGTGCGTGCCGGGGCCGCGCAACCCGTCGAGGTGCCGGCAGGCTCCGACCTGCCGACGCTCGACGTGCCCGGACGCGACGGGCCGTGGCACGCCTACCGGACGCGCAACGGCAACCTGGCCCTGAGGCCCCTCGTCGCGGGTGCGACGTTCGCGGACCCGTCGAGGCCCTCGGACTGAGAACGCACCGACGGACGGTCCAGGGCCTCGATGGCGGCGGTGACCCGCTCGCAGCACCGCCCGTCACGCATCGGGAACGTCGCCTCGATCCGCGCCTG
>NZ_JBPGXG010000280.1:0-591 GCF_056755255.1 Monashia sp. HAY1-5C
CCCCCCCCCCCCCCCCCCCTGCTTAATGACACGGCGACCACCGAGATCTACACTTTCTCCGTCGTCGGCAGCGTCAGGTGTGTATAAGAGACAGGGCCCGCGCCACGAGGTCGGGCACGAGCACCTGTGCACCGAGGTTCACGACCGTGATCTCGCGGTAGTACTCCAGGCCCTTCTCGCCGGCGAAGCCCTTGATGTTGAGGATGGCGTCGATGCCCACGGTGTGCGCGTCGGTGCCGATGCAGGCACCGACGACCACGAGCCGTCGGCGCAGCAGCCTCCTGATCGCGGAGTTGGCGTCCTTCGCCGAGAGCAACGGGTACTCGCGCTCGACGACCCGGACCGCGTCGAGGTCGACGAGGTGGGTGACGCTGCCGTAGACGACGAAGAAGGTGAAGTCCGGGCCCATGGGCTTGGCGTGCACGAGCAGCGCCGGGTCCAGACCCATCTTGCGGGCCAGCTGGAGGGCCGCGCCCTCGGCCCGCTTGTCGTGCGGCACCGGCAGGGTGAACGACACCTGCACCATGCCGTCACCGGTCGTGTCCCCGTAGGGCCGGACGATGCTGCCCTGCGGGCCTCTGCGCGGCTCCG
>NZ_JBPGXG010000281.1:0-507 GCF_056755255.1 Monashia sp. HAY1-5C
TCCGTCGTCGGCAGCGTCAGATGTGTATAAGAGACAGGTGGCCGGAGTGCTCGTGACCTGGGTGCTCGCGGGCGCGGGCGTCGTCGGGAGTGTCCCGTGAGCGTCGACGCGGGTCGACGCGTGTGGCCGCCCACCGGGCGACCACGGGCTCGAGTTCGGGAGCCCGCAACCCCCGAGGAGCACGGAGGCGGTGGCGGCTGAGACGAGCAGGCGGGAGCGGCGGGGCACGATGGGACACCCTGCCACACAGGCGATTACAGGTCGCGGCGCCGCGCCGTCCTGCTGGCCCTCCGGCGTCGCGTGGGCGGGGACGTCGCTGCTCAGCGTTGCTCCGCCTGGCGAGCCGGTCCCGGGACGAGGCGGGGTGCGGGGCGCCGTCGGCGTTGCTCCGCCCGGTGAACCGGCGGTGGGCTGAGGTCGGGTTGGCGTGCGCAGTCGGCGTTGCTCCGCCTGGCGAACCAGTCCTCGGGCTGTCTCTTATACACATCTGACGCTGCCGACGACGGA
>NZ_JBPGXG010000282.1:0-559 GCF_056755255.1 Monashia sp. HAY1-5C
ACGGGCCCGGCAGCGAAGCTGCTCCTTAGAAAGGAGGTGATCCAGCCGCACCTTCCGGTACGGCTACCTTGTTACGACTTAGTCCCAATCGCCAGTCCCACCTTCGACGGCTCCCCCCACCACCACAAGGGCTTAGGTTGGGCCACCGGCTTCGGGTGTTACCGACTTTCGTGACTTGACGGGCGGTGTGTACAAGGCCCGGGAACGTATTCACCGCAGCGTTGCTGATCTGCGATTACTAGCGACTCCGACTTCATGGGGTCGAGTTGCAGACCCCAATCCGAACTGAGACCGGTTTTTTGGGATTCGCTCCACCTCACGGCTTCGCCACCCTTTGTACCGGCCATTGTAGCATGCGTGAAGCCCAAGACATAAGGGGCATGATGATTTGACGTCATCCCCACCTTCCTCCGAGTTGACCCCGGCAGTCTCCTATGAGTCCCCACCATCACGTGCTGGCAACATAGAACGAGGGTTGCGCTCGTTGCGGGACTTAACCCAACATCTCACGACACGAGCTGACGACAACCATGCACCACCTGTACACCAGTCCGAAGAC
>NZ_JBPGXG010000283.1:0-512 GCF_056755255.1 Monashia sp. HAY1-5C
GTGTAGCTGTGCGTCGCGGTGGCCGAGGTGGAGGTGCCGGTGATGGTGCCGTCGCCGAAGTCGAAGGCGTACGACAGGGTCTGCCCCTGCGGGTCGGTGGAGGCGGAGGCGTCGGCGGTGACGGCGACGGGTGCGGTGCCGCTGGACGGGGTCACGGACAGGGCGGCCGTCGGTGGCCGGATCGCCGCTGCGACGGTGACCGTCTTCTGGGCGGTGGAGGTCAGGCCGGAGGTGTTGGTGACGGTGACCGTGACGGTGTAGCTGCCGGCGGTCGTGTAGCTGTGCGTCGCGGTGGCTGAGGTGGAGG
Organism: Monashia sp. HAY1-5C; assembly: GCF_056755255.1. Taxonomy (NCBI): domain Bacteria; kingdom Bacillati; phylum Actinomycetota; class Actinomycetes; order Micrococcales; family Intrasporangiaceae; genus Intrasporangium; species Monashia sp. HAY1-5C. The sequence continues at coordinate 308 of NZ_JBPGXG010000283.1, forward strand.
TGCCGGTGATGGTGCCGTCGCCGAAGTCGAAGGCGTAGGACAGGGTCTGCCCCTGCGGGTCGGTGGAGGCGGACGCGTCGGCGGTGACGGCGACGGGTGCCGTGCCGCTGGACGGGGTCACGGACAGCGCGGCCGTCGGCGGCCGGATCGCCGCGGAGACGGTGACCGTCTTCTGGGCGGTCGCGGTCAGGCCGGAGGTGTTGGT
>NZ_JBPGXG010000284.1:0-488 GCF_056755255.1 Monashia sp. HAY1-5C
CCGGCGTACAAGGCCACCCTGGACAAGTGGGGCCTGGGCACCGGCGCCATCTCCAGCTCCGAGCTGCTGAAGTAACGCCATGGCCGGTACGACGTTGCGACACAGAGGTCCGACACCCCCCACCGGCCCCACCGGCCCTACTGGGCCGGCCGGCCCCGCCGGCTCGGTGCCGGCGGCGGCCGACAAGCCGCGGCTGCACCGCCGCGGGCTCTGGGAGTATGCCGCGTGGGCGCTGTGCGTGCTGGTCGTGGCCGGCCTGGCGCGCACCCTGACCAGCAACGAGCACTACGAGTGGGACGTGGTCGGGCAGTACTTCACCGCCCCCACCGTGCTCAAGGGCCTGGGCCTGACCCTGGTGCTGACCGCGCTGACGATGTTCTTCGGGACCATCCTGGGCCTGCTCATCGCGATCCTGCGGGTGTCCAAGGTCCGCCCGGTGCGGCTGCTGGCCTCCGGCTACATCACCTTCTTCCGGGGCACCCCGGTGC
>NZ_JBPGXG010000285.1:0-487 GCF_056755255.1 Monashia sp. HAY1-5C
ATGCCACCGTCCTGCCCGCCTACATCCTCGCCGCGGTCATCTTCATCGCGCTGAACTTCGGCCTGACGATCCTGGCCGGACGCGTCGAGCGCCGGCTCAACCGGCGTGGCCGTGGACCGCGTCCGACGGCGCCGACGGCCGTCGGCGTGGTCGACGACGCCCCCGCGATGAGCGCCGTCCAGGGCGCCTGACACCCGCGACAGCAACGATCGGACACCCCCGGGACCCACTGGTGCCGGGGGTGTCCTGCGGCCGAGCTCCCGGCCCGACGCAGCAGCCGAGCCGGACGGGACCACACGACGAAGGCCCCGACACCCATGGGTGTCGGGGCCTGCGCGCTCGGTGCTCCCCCGGTTGGACTCGAACCAACAACCTGCCGGTTAACAGCCGGCTGCTCTGCCAGTTGAGCTACAGGGGAATGGCTGCTGCGCAACCATAGCAAAGGATCGGGCGGGGACTAAATCGACTCCGCGCGAGGCGCATCCGG
>NZ_JBPGXG010000286.1:0-448 GCF_056755255.1 Monashia sp. HAY1-5C
GGTAGGGCACCTGGTGGCGGCGCAGGATCCGTGAGACTGTCCGCGCCGGGACCCCGACCCTCGGGCCGAGCACGTCGGGACCGTCGCGATGCGCGGCCCGGGCAGCCAGGACCTTCTGCTCGACCTGTTCGCTGGTCCTCGTCGGCATCGTGCGCGGCCGTGAAGAGCGCGTGACCAGCCCGGCCTCGCCCTCGATGGCGTAGCGGTCGATCCAGGTCCGGACGCATTTGCGGGACACGCCCATCGCGGCTGCGATGTGCGCTTGCGGCCAGCCGGCCTGATGACGTTCAACGATCAGTCGCCGACCATGGACGGTCAGCCGGGCACTACCGTGGGACACGAGAACCTCCGGGTTGGAGTGGGCCTTCGACAAGCCACATCCCATTCGGAGGTTCTCGTTCATTCAAGCAGGCTCGCTGCTACCAACCTCATGGCCGGGTACACCTAG
>NZ_JBPGXG010000287.1:0-446 GCF_056755255.1 Monashia sp. HAY1-5C
CCCTTGGACGTGGACAACCATCGCCACGCGGAGGCTACCTTCCTGCGTCACTCCATCGCTTGACTACTACCCGCTCGGGCCGTGCGCTCCACACACCCGATGAGACCGAAGTCTCGGTGGGCGTGCTTCAGGCACTTAGCATCACGGGGGTCATCAGGGGCGGTTCTTCGCCGGTTCCGGAATATCAACCGGATGTCCATCGACTACGCCTGTCGGCCTCGCCTTAGGTCCCGACTTACCCAGGGCAGATTAGCTTGACCCTGGAACCCTTGGTTATTCGGCGGACGGGTTTCTCGCCCGTCATTCGCTACTCATGCCTGCATTCTCACTCGTGTAGCCTCCACGGCTGGATCACTCCGCCGCTTCCCTGGCAACACGACGCTCCCCTACCCATCAACACGCCTGGACACCGGTCCCGCAGGAGCCGGTGCCGAGCAGTATGTCAA
>NZ_JBPGXG010000288.1:0-442 GCF_056755255.1 Monashia sp. HAY1-5C
GCTTGTTCCTGTGGGGAGGTGTCGTTGGCGAGCAACTGGTCGAGTCGCCGGAAACGGGACTCGGCGATCAGTCGGTACTGGTCGATCCACGCCGTCAGGCGCTCCAGTGCAGCCGCGCCCAGATGGACGGGCCTGCACTGGGCGTCCCGGGAGCGGGTCACCAAGCCTGCTTGTTCCAGGACCTGGATGTGTTTGGAAACAGCCTGCTTGGTAATGGCGAACGGTTCCGCGAGCTCGTTGACAGTGGCATCTCCCCGGGAAAGCCGGACAACGATGGCCCGCCGGACCGGATCCGCCAGTGCCATGAAGGCCCTGTCCAGGGTGTCGGGACTCCTGTCCAGGCCGGAACCTGAAGCATCGCGTGTCATGTACCAATAAGCCTTTCATAATCAACCAATCGCTTGATCAATCAAATGGTTGATTACGAGATTACGCCTGCAAC
>NZ_JBPGXG010000289.1:0-420 GCF_056755255.1 Monashia sp. HAY1-5C
CGGCGGCGACAGACAGAGACCAGGATACGCCGATGTTTTCCATCATGAACGCCAGAATAAACGGTGCGGTCGATGAGATCATCAGACGAATGGCTAAGACTTGTCCCTGCCGCTTTCCGTAGCCCTCACTTCCAAATAGTGCCAGTGGCAAAGTCCCCTGCACGATGCTGTTCAGCCCCGACCCAAGACCGAAGACGACGGCAAACACCAGTGCGCCCAGCACCGACGGCGCAGTGACTATCAAAACGACAAGAGCTGCCGGCAACAACACAGCGGAGATAAGCGCGAGCGTCAGTTGCGATAGACCACCCCCGAAGACCATGTTGGTGAAGCGGCTCAGCACCTGCGACGGGCCAAAAAGCATGCCGACCATCACGGCCATGGCTCCAAGCCCAAGTCCGGACAGCACGGGAACCATAT
>NZ_JBPGXG010000290.1:0-417 GCF_056755255.1 Monashia sp. HAY1-5C
CTCGTAGACCATTTCTTCGTCGAGCTCGCCCACCCGGCGTCCGCCCTTCGCGGCGCGGGCAGAGGCCGTTGGTTCACTGCCGTCCGAACTGGCCGGGGAGGACGAGCCTTCAACTTCGGTGCCGATGATGTAGACGCCGAACAAACCCCGGTCCGGGATGGTGCCGCCGGAAGTGACCGCCAGCCGTTGCGCACCCGGCCTGCCTTCGATGGTGCCTGCATGGCGGTCCCAAATGATGCGTGGTCGGAGTTCAGCGAATTCATCGGAGGGGTATCGGCCGGCCAACAGGTCCAGGGTGGCCTCGAACGCAGAGCGGGGGAGGCTGGCGAACGGTGCCGATCGACGCACCGTACTGAACCACTCCTCGACTTCGATACTTCCCAACGCCGTGGCCGCGACCGTTTGCTGGGCCAGGAT
>NZ_JBPGXG010000291.1:0-416 GCF_056755255.1 Monashia sp. HAY1-5C
GTCTCGTGCTCGGCGCTTACAGGTTGGGGAATAACGACGGTCCGTCAACTTGATGGACAACAGCTTTGTGAATGACCGCGCCACTGGTTCAGCTTTCTGGTAGCTTCCGCCGTGCATGGTGAACGGTACACGGGTGGTTCAGTGATGGCCTATTCCTGTCTGAACGTTTGTTTGGTCGCCGTTGCATTCTTCGCGGCCGGATCATTTGCAGCTCAATCTGCGACCGACGACAAGGTCACAATAGATTCCGGCACAATTCGGGGTGCCGAAGCTGGTGGAGTGATCAGCTTCAAGGGTATTCCCTTTGCCGAACCTCCAGTTGGGAATTTGCGCTGGCGCGCGCCGCAGCCGATGAAGCGATGGGATGGGGTGCGAGACGCCACCGCTTTCGGTCCGTCTTGCATGCAGACCGACAA
>NZ_JBPGXG010000292.1:0-401 GCF_056755255.1 Monashia sp. HAY1-5C
CGGCTACCACCATGCTTGGGCCCATGCCGATGTTGCTGATCGCCCACGGCAGGGCAAAGGTACCGAGTGCGGCTCCGATGCGGCTGAATGCCGCGGAGAAGCCCATGCCGATGCCACGCAGGTGGCCGGGGAATACCTCGGCCGGATAGACCTGGGTCATCGTGGTGTAGCCGGCGTTGAAGAAGGAGAAGGCGAGGAACAGTACCAGCACGAGGATCGCTGGTGCATCCGCCCAGACTCCGATGACCAGCAGGATGCCTGCGCAGAGCCATTGTCCGGGCACGGTGAGGATCCGGCGGCCGAGCTTGTCAATCAGAAGTACGGTGGTGACCACACCTGCGGCCGCCAGTGCGGACAGGCCGACTCCACCGGCCCATCCCCCGCCGAAGCCGAACTGGGTG
>NZ_JBPGXG010000293.1:0-398 GCF_056755255.1 Monashia sp. HAY1-5C
TCGGCCACCAGGGTGTGGTTCGGCGGCACGGCGGTGACCGCCATCCAGCCCCTCTCGGCCACCCGCATCCGCGTCACGACCCCCGCCCGCCCAGCCGGCGTCGTGTACGTGCGCGTCTCGAACGCGGCCGGCTTCTCGCCCCAGTCCCTGCGCTCCACCTTCGCGTTCGAGGCCGTCCCGACCGTGTCACGGCTGTCGACGACGCTCGGCTCGACGTCCGGGGGCACCCCGGTGACGCTGACGGGAACGGGCCTCTACCGGGCCTCGGCCGTGCGGTTCGGCACGGCATACGCGCGGATCGTCGCGCGGGTGTCGGCCACGGAGCTTCGCGTCACCACACCCGCCCATGCCGTGGGACTCGTCGACGTACGCGTCACGACGCCCGGCGGCACGTCGGC
>NZ_JBPGXG010000294.1:0-372 GCF_056755255.1 Monashia sp. HAY1-5C
CAATAATTCTCTTCCAAAAGATGCGGTACAAAAAGTTGAGGTTCTGGAGAACCATCAGCCTGTAAAAATCCTTCAGGACAAAGTGCCTTCAGATCAGGCTGCCATCAACATCAAGCTGAAAAACTCTGTTACCATGACCGGTAGAGGCGAAGTTGGAGTGGGAGGAAGTCCTCTGCTGTGGAATGTTAAATTAACGCCAATGTTTTTCGGCCAGAAAAGTCAGTGGGTAGTTAACTACAAAACCAATAATACCGGCGAGCAGGTAGAAAATGAAGGAAATATTCTGACATTCGGAAACAGATTTGAGGGAAGAAGAATCAACGCCTCCCAAAACGACTGGCTGAATGTAGAAAACGCAAGCACACCCAATCT
>NZ_JBPGXG010000295.1:0-349 GCF_056755255.1 Monashia sp. HAY1-5C
TCACTGAGGATTTGCGGATTGCCACTGAATCACCTGTTGATTTCACCGCTGGTGTCATCTCCGCATTTCTGTCGGCCTCAACCTTCATTGTGGTGCTCTGGACGATCGGCGGGGCCTTGACTCTGACGATCGGGGGTTCGAGCGTCACTGTTCCCGGCTTCCTCGTCATCACTGCGGTACTCTACGCCGCGATTACGTCCAGCTCGATGGCGGTTATCGGCCGCCATTTCGTCCACATCTCAGAGGTCAAAAATCAGGCGGAAGCCGAATTTCGCTACACGCTGACGCACGTGCGGGAAAACGGCGAGAGTATCGCATTGCTCGGCGGTGAAGAGGAGGAGCGTAACGA
>NZ_JBPGXG010000296.1:0-346 GCF_056755255.1 Monashia sp. HAY1-5C
GAGTCGACCTCCCGACCCGTGACGAACCGGATGATGTCGAAGTCGTGGATGGAGCAGTAGCGGAAGAGGCCGCCGCTCGTGGGGATGTAGGTGGCGTGCGGCGGTGCCTGGTCGTGCGTCTGTGCCCGGATGCTGTGCACGAACCCGAGCTGCCCGGTGGCCACGACCTGCTGCGCGCGCTGGTACCCGCGTTCGAAGCGACGCTGGAACCCGACGTGGACCGGTGTGGTCGTGTCTCGGACGAGCCGCGCGAGGTCGAGCGTCTCGTCGAGCGGCGCGGCGACGGGCTTCTCGCAGAACGTCGGGACACCGGCCTGCAGGCCGAGCCGCAGAAGGGGCGCGTGCC
>NZ_JBPGXG010000297.1:0-337 GCF_056755255.1 Monashia sp. HAY1-5C
CGTGGGCTCGGAGATGTGTATAAGAGACAGGGGCTCGTCCGCACCGGCGCCGTCGAGCGCCAGGCCGTAGTCGGACAGCGGCTCGAGGGCGTCCTCGGGTGCTCCGCCGAAGAGGGCGCCGATGAGCAGCGGGTGCTCGATCGTGTACTTGGCGCTCTTGAAGCGGCTCACCTTGCGGGCCGAGGTGACCCGCGCCTCGAGGTCGAGACCGTCCCAGCCGCGGGCCGACTCGAGCAGGTCGAGGAACTGCCCACCCATGAACTGGGTCCGCATGAGGTCGAACAGGCCCCGGCCCCGGGCCAGATCTGTGGCCGGCATGCCGCACGACGAGTAGAGC
>NZ_JBPGXG010000298.1:0-335 GCF_056755255.1 Monashia sp. HAY1-5C
ACGCCGGCCCGCTCAAGGCCTTCGCGAACCGCAGTCGCCATTGTTACCGCTCCCGGTGTATCGCCGTGAATGCACAGCGAATCAGCCTGGACAGGCACAACCGTGCCGTCAATGGCCACTACTTCCTGACGCGTGGCCAGTCGCACTGCCTGAGCCACTACCGCGGCGGGGGCGTGCAGGACTGCGCCTTCCTGCGTGCGGGGAACCAGCGTTCCGTCCGGCAAGTACGCCCGGTCCACCCTCCTCATCTTCACCCACACCTCGACCCACGCGGCCCTGTCGGCCACTTTCGATGCCCTGCGCACTCTCGCGTTGTGGGTGACGATGATGAGGGT
>NZ_JBPGXG010000299.1:0-334 GCF_056755255.1 Monashia sp. HAY1-5C
CGATGATCGCGGCCACGGCGGCGGCGGCCAAGGTGGAGAGGATGCCTTGGCCGATCAGGTTCCAAACATCCGGCGCCATGGGACCGTAGAAGATCTCCCAACGGTCGGCGTCGAAGATTCCTTGCTGGGCCAGGGTTGTAACGGCAATGGCCAGGACACCGAGGATGATCAGGATTCCTGCTGCAGAACCGATGAGCGAGTAGAGGCGGGCCTTGGGCCCGGGGACGTCGTACAGGACCGAGGTCATCGGGCAATCGCCACCTTTCGTTCAACAAAGTGCGCCAGGAGGCCCAGGGGAACCGTGATCAGGAGGTAGAAGAACGCCACCCCGAGG
>NZ_JBPGXG010000300.1:0-330 GCF_056755255.1 Monashia sp. HAY1-5C
CTCTTAGCATATGTCAAATCCTGCGTTCCGCGCCACGCGGCGGCGGACATCACGAAGACGTGATCTCCGAGCGATCATGGAGCAGAATCCGGGATTGGCAGCGGCTTCGCATAGGACTACAGAGCGGCTGACTGCCTCCCCAGCGGTCCGCCTTCCCGAAGATAAGACCCATCAAGGTAAGCGCCTATGAATCGCATCGTTCCGCTGATCCTCGCCGTCGCTCTCTTCATGGAACAGATGGATTCCACGGTCATCGCAACAGCGCTGCCGGCGATCGCCAACGATCTGCATGTCGGACCGATCACCCTCAAACTGGCGCTGACCTCCTAC
>NZ_JBPGXG010000301.1:0-330 GCF_056755255.1 Monashia sp. HAY1-5C
TTCGAGATGTGCCGTGACTCGTCGGACTGGACGGAGTGGAAGCCGTCGGCAGCAGGTAGTCGCCGTTGGCCGCGGCCTCGTCGGGCATCGCCACGGAGAGGGTGTTGGTGAAGGCTGTCCCGGCGACCACGGTCAGGTAGATGTTGGCCGCCGTGATGGCGTCGGCGGTGATGAACCCCTCACCGAACTGGCGGCCGATCGTGCCGGCGTAGTGGTTCGCGAAGGCCTTCTCGGTCATGTCGAAACCGGCCGGGTCGATGTACTGGTTCATGTACAGCTTCTTGAGGTCATCTGGATCGTCGAGTGACGAACCTCGTCGATCATCTGGAC
>NZ_JBPGXG010000302.1:0-324 GCF_056755255.1 Monashia sp. HAY1-5C
GCGCAGGAGTCGGTGACCGGAGAGGGCGTCGCGGTCGAGCTGCCGGTCGCCAACATCGGCTCCCGGGCGGTGGCGGGCATCATCGAAGTAGTCGTCAACGGCCTAGCCTGCTGGGGCCTGGCCGTGCTCGTCCTCGGCCTCACCGAACGGTCCTCCGAGGCGGTCAGCCTGACCGCCCTCGTGGTCGTCGTTGTCGGGGTGCTCGTCGGCGTGCCGGCCACGACCGAGGCGCTCACCCGCGGCCGGACGCTCGGCAAGCTCGTCATTGGTCTGCGGGTCGTGCTCCACGACGGCGGTCCTGTCTCCCCGCCACACCCCCCCCCC
>NZ_JBPGXG010000303.1:0-315 GCF_056755255.1 Monashia sp. HAY1-5C
GAATACCGGCCTGCACAACAAGCCGAAGATCGCCATGTACTGCACCGGCGGCATCCGCTGCGAAAAGGCGACCGCCTTCATGAAACAGCAGGGCTTCGACGAGGTGTTCCATCTCAAGGGCGGCATCCTGAAGTATCTGGAGGAAGTGTCGCCGGAAGAGAGCCTGTGGGAAGGCGCGTGCTTCGTCTTCGACGAACGCGTCTCCGTCGAGCATGGCCTGAAAGAGGGCAATCACAAGCTCTGTCACGCCTGCCGCCAGCCGATCACCGCGGAAGAAGTGACATCGCCCTTCTACGAAGCGGGCGTCTCCTGCAG
>NZ_JBPGXG010000304.1:0-309 GCF_056755255.1 Monashia sp. HAY1-5C
GTTCACAGATACCCTGGCCGATTTCGGGCTGGCCATGCTGTTCTTCGTGGCCGGCAACGAGATCGACTTCAGGGCAATTCGCGGCCGGCCCCTTCGCCGCGCTTCCGCCGGCTGGGTCATCTCCCTGGCAGCAGGCATGGCTGCCGGGTTGGCATTGACGTCCGCAGCCGAGCCCTCGGTGATCATCGGCGTCGCGCTTTGTTCCACCGCACTTGGCACCCTGCTGCCCATCCTGCGGGACGCCGGCCAAGCGAAGACGCCTACCGGCATCGCGGTGACGGCTTTGGGGGCAGTGGGCGAGTTTGGCCC
>NZ_JBPGXG010000305.1:0-304 GCF_056755255.1 Monashia sp. HAY1-5C
GTCCGGTCGCGACCCCGGCAGTCTCGACCGGTACCTCAACCTCGACAGCGCCCCGACCTTCTCGCTGAGCAGTGCCGACGCGCTCGAGGACGCCGTCGGGCGCGCCGCCGAGCTCGGTTTCACCGACGTCATCACGCACTGGCCGCGTCGGTCCGGGCCCTTCGCCGGCACGCGCGCCGTCCTCGACGCCGTCGTCACCGGCGTCATCCCGCGCCTGCGGTGACTCCGACGGGCCCGGTCCCTCGCCGGGCCTCGCGCCCCGGGGCGACCGAGGCCAGCTCCTCGAGGGTGTACCGCACGGCGG
>NZ_JBPGXG010000306.1:0-303 GCF_056755255.1 Monashia sp. HAY1-5C
GCCCCGGCGAGCGCTGCTCGCGACAGTGCCCACGTGAGCCCGTCCACGACCAGGTTGCACAGACCCAGGGCCAACATCGCAGTCAGGGGCTCGGCGTCCAGCCTGACGGAGAGGCCAAGCGTTGCGACGACGCCCCACACCCTGAGAAGGTCGAGCCACAGCTGCCATGCGATCCGCTCGAGCGCGATGAGCGTTTGGGACCTGTCTCTTATACACATCTCCGAGCCCACGAGACGGAGCTACATCTAGTGGGGCGGGTTCTGGTTGGGGAGGGGGGGGGGGGGGGGGGGGGGGGGGGGGGGG
>NZ_JBPGXG010000307.1:0-302 GCF_056755255.1 Monashia sp. HAY1-5C
TTTATGGGAGTCGTAGCCACGCACGCCTTCGAAAACGGAAGTGCCGTAATGCAGTGCGTGTGACATGACATGGACTTTAGCTTCTGCCCACGGAACCATCTCGCCGTTGAACCAAATGTAATCAGCTTTCTTCGTCATTCTCTCGTTCCTTTACTCACGCATTCGCGCGTATTTGTTGTGATGTATGTTGCTGGATCTCGACACAAGCGACATCCATAAGTTTGCGTAACTGTGAAGACAGTAAATCTACGTGCCGCTGACTGGCAACGGTCAATTCGATATTTATGTTTTCCGCATTGACC
>NZ_JBPGXG010000308.1:0-302 GCF_056755255.1 Monashia sp. HAY1-5C
GTTCAGACCGGGCTTGGCTGCTCGGTCTGCGAAGACCTCTCCGGCACGACCGTGGTACGAGTGATCAACTGTGCTCATCGAGCGATCCTGGGATCCCCGTCAACATCTTTGGTTGCAGCAAGATCCGGCGTTGGAGCTCGCGGTGGCAGTTACGCCGTGAGCACCATCCGACCTGCGCGAGCCCCCCGGCGCGATGTGCCTGTCGCAACGTCCGCGGCTGCGGCTACCGGTGCAGGAGGTAGCGGTCCCTGAGGGCACCATCAGGGGTTGGCTCCGCGGGCCCGGCCGGTTCCATGCCGCAC
>NZ_JBPGXG010000309.1:0-301 GCF_056755255.1 Monashia sp. HAY1-5C
GATCAGATTTGATTTCTATTCTAAATATCTTCAGGGACAAAAAGAACAACGTCCGATGAACAAGAGAGGCCTTTCTCTCGTGAACGGAGTTCTTGGTGAAGCTTTCGGTAAGCTGTATGTAGAAAAATATTTCACTCCCGAAGCCAAAGCGCAGATGGAAACATATATTGATTATATCTTAAAATCATTTAAGCAGCACATCAATGATATGGATTGGATGTCTCCTGCAACGAAAGTAAAAGCTCAGGAAAAATTATCCAAATTCACGGTGAAAATTGCTTGTCCGGACAAATGGAAAGAC
>NZ_JBPGXG010000310.1:0-301 GCF_056755255.1 Monashia sp. HAY1-5C
ATGCTGAAGGGCGTGGAAAAACACACAGATTCCAAAGCAATGGTTTTCTGGGATACCAAGACAAAAGAAGTTTACCTCAACGCGGAAAGTCTTCCGAAAGCTCCTCAGGGAATGCAATATCAGCTGTGGGCCATCGCCGATGGTAAACCTGTAAGTGCAGGAATGTACTCCGAAGAAAAAGACAGCAAATTTGCGCTTGCCAATATTCCAAAAGCGCAGGCATTTGCCATAACGCTGGAAAAACAGGGAGGAAGCCCTGTACCGACAATGGAAAATATGTATGTGATGGGCGAAATATAAT
>NZ_JBPGXG010000311.1:0-296 GCF_056755255.1 Monashia sp. HAY1-5C
CCCCCCCCCCCCCCCCCCCCCCCCCCCCCCCCCCCCCCCCCCCCAAGCAGAAGCCGCCCCACTCGATGTAGCTCCGTCTCGTGGGCTCGGAGATGTGTATAAGAGACAGGGTACGGACGTCGCGATCGTCACCTGGATGGGGTACGAGGCTCCCCAGGCCGACGAGGTCATGAGCGGCGGACAGGACGTTGAACGACCCCGGCTCTGTCTCTTATACACATCTCCGAGCCCACGAGACGGAGCTACATCTAGGGGGGCGGGTTTTGCTTGGAAAAGGGGGGGGGGGGGGGGGGGGG
>NZ_JBPGXG010000312.1:0-295 GCF_056755255.1 Monashia sp. HAY1-5C
AGCCCGGCGTGCATGATGCCGGCCGAGAACGCACAGAGCTGGCCGGGCAGGTCCTCCTTCGACAGCCCCTCATACGGGCCGGCGGTGACGTGCCGGACCCGGCCGCCGGGGACGAGGTCGGCCTCGACGGGGATGTCTCCCGTCGTGCGCCGGGTGAAGATGTCGACCTCGACGCCGCGCGCCGCCAGCTCCCTTGCCGTCTCGGCGACGTAGACGTTGAGCCCGCCCGCTTCGCCGGTGCCGGGCTGCTCCAGCGGCGAGGTGTGCACGGTGATCATCGCGACCCGCTTCGGAT
>NZ_JBPGXG010000313.1:0-294 GCF_056755255.1 Monashia sp. HAY1-5C
GCCGACGGGTACGGCAGCAGGCTGGTCGCGCACGGGTCGCTGCGGTGGAAGCTGCTCATGATCAACGCCGCCCACCTCGTCTCCTCGCACATCGACGTGCCCGTCCAGCGCCCACCGGCGGTGGTCGCGCACCTTCCACACCCAAGGTGGAAGTTCACGTTCCTGCAGCACGGCGTCATCAAGGACGACCTGTCGCGTTGGCTCAACGAGAAGCAGGTCGACGTGTTCGTGACGTCGACGCCGGGGGAGTACGAGTCCATCGCGGGCGAGGGGTCGCCGTACGTGTTCACCGAC
>NZ_JBPGXG010000314.1:0-293 GCF_056755255.1 Monashia sp. HAY1-5C
TGCCCGAGGACGCCGCGCACGGCTTCCTCACCGGCCTCATGTCCCTGACTGCGGCGACGGGCGACGAGCCCGCGGCCGTGACGATCCGTCGCATCGGCGAGCCGGTGTAGGTCGACCCCGAGGCGCTGGCCCTGCTGACCTCGGCGGGCGTCCTCCCGGGGCCCCGGGTCCGGGTTGTTCGCGAGGAGGGACGCGTGCTGGCTGTGAGCGGCGTGGCGGACGCCGGCGAGGGCTTGTCGCTGCCCGACGAGTTCGCGGCGCACGTCTTCTGCCAGGTCGCCTGACGCGACCCC
>NZ_JBPGXG010000315.1:0-216 GCF_056755255.1 Monashia sp. HAY1-5C
CGTGGCCGGTGCCGCGGCTGCTGTCCCGCGTCACGGTGCTGCGTCGGGCGCCGTGTGCCGCCCGGTCGCTGTGGCAGGCGACGGCCTTCGCCGCCGTCATCGCCGCGCTGCTGGCCGCTCCCGCCGCGCTGCCGGCGCTCCTCGGTCACCGCACGCGGCTCGCCGACACGTGGCCCGTCGTCGCCGCCGCCAGCGACCTGTCTCTTTTCCACATCT
>NZ_JBPGXG010000316.1:0-290 GCF_056755255.1 Monashia sp. HAY1-5C
TACTTTTCCTGTTGCTTTTGCAGACAATGTCAAGCTGAATCCGAACTGTCCTTCGGCTTTTAATTCGCCTTCTTTCTTTAATCGGCTTAGTTCAATATTACCCTGAATAACGAGTTTTCCGTAAAATTTCAGATCAAAGCGAACTTCCGCATCAGCTGCATAAGCCAGCAGGTCTAAAGCAGTAATTACAGCCTGAGCTGCAGGATGAAGCTTTTTCCCCCAGGCAATCAGGTCAATGGTTGCTTCGGCACCAATGAAGGGATCTGCTTTGGCAACAAGCCCTATGGTAG
>NZ_JBPGXG010000317.1:0-289 GCF_056755255.1 Monashia sp. HAY1-5C
GTGCAGTCTTGGGCCACGCTCGACGATCGGCTCCAGCGCCTTTTCGACCGGCACATTCGGCGCATCATGGATGCTCGCCTGCGTGCCGAGCGGATTATGGGCCCATTTCACGGAGTTGATCAGCACCTTGTGGACGGTGTCGTTGTGATAGGTCGGGTAAGTCTCGTGGCCGGGGCGGAAATAGAAGATATTGCCCGCGCCACGGCGCCAGGTCATGCCGGAACGGAAGACTTCGCCGCCCTGGAACCAGGAGATGAACACCGTTTCCAGCGGCTCGGGAGCGGAGAAC
>NZ_JBPGXG010000318.1:0-288 GCF_056755255.1 Monashia sp. HAY1-5C
GGCGGACACCGGCCCTCGGGTGCGTCGACGGACCAGCTCAGCCGGTGACCTCCTCCGGGCGGTACGCGGGCGCCCGACGGTGGGCGGCGTCACCGACGCGGTGGACCCGCAGCACGTTCGTCGAGCCGGGGATGCCGGGGGGCGACCCGGCGACGATGACGACGTGGTCGCCCTCGGGGACACGCCCCTCCGGGGTGAGCTTGAGGTCGACCTGCATCGCGAACTGGTCGGTGTGATGCATCCGCGGCAAGAGGTAGGTCTCGATGCCCCAGAAGGGGGCGAGCTGCG
>NZ_JBPGXG010000319.1:0-287 GCF_056755255.1 Monashia sp. HAY1-5C
AGTGTGGCGCGCCGACAGCTTCTACGTGATGGCCGAATGGCTGGTGCGCGATCTCGGCTGGGCCTGGCTGCCCCGGCATGTGGTGCAGTATTCGGCTTATCAGGGCCTGATGGTCGAACTGGACAGCGAATGGACCCCGCCGGCGTTGGTGGTGGAACTGGTCTGGCGCCGGGATGAACCCCTCGGCCCGGCTGCACGCTGGCTGGCTGAACGTTTTGCCGTGCACTTGCGGGCGATTGGCGACAAAAGTCGATAAACTCCGCCGCCATGAATAGAACTCTCTACAC